>DAOWIJ010000184.1 GCA_030640955.1 Fidelibacterota bacterium | reverse complement strand
GGATTTCTGATAAATGCTGTTGACCGGGAAACATAATACTCTGCTATTGGCCCTGATGTGGTTGACTATTGCCTGCGGTCACCGCCCGCGTATTAAGCCGATTGATCCCGGATTTCCACCGGCGCCCTTCGTCCCCGCTGCAGCCCCAGATGTAAAATGGGATATCAAGCTGCCAACGGCGGCCTCCTTCATTATGCAGCTGGATAGTGAATCCCTGCTGGTTGCCACCCACAGGGGCGAGCTGCGCCTGTTGAACCTGGCTGACGGCAGCAGGTCAGGCTTCGCGTGGCAACCACAACGGTCGGGGATCTATTCCCTGGCGCGATCACCAGACGGAGCGTACCTTTATTATTCCGCCGAACGGCACACAAATTTGCAGGCCCTGGATCTGCGCAGGGGTAGAGTTAAGTGGCAGCGCAAAGACCTCCCGGTAAGTGGCGCCATGACCTGCAATGACACTATTCTGGTGACCACTTACAAAGATGGCTCCCTGACCGCCCTGGACGCAGGGAACGGCTCCACACTGTGGGAATCCACCGTGAAAGGCAGCCGTTATTGCGGCAATTGGCTGTTTGATGATGTTGTGCTGACCCTGAATGATCGGGGCATTCTAGGCGCCTACCCCATATCAGGACCGGCCAGCGGGGCTAACGGACAGCTGCACAAACCGGACTGGACCAGACAGTTATCCCTGACTCCCGCGACTGTGGGCAGGGCCAATTTCAGGTTGCTGGCGCTGGCCGATTCTAAGGGCCGGATCATGGCCTTCAACCCCGCAACACGCGATGTTGTTTTTGAGACCAGCGTGACCGCCCCGGTCTATAGCCGGCCGGTGGTTACCGATAGCATGATCATCGTGGCCGACGCCTCGGGCATGGTGACTGCCCTGGCTGCCGGAAATGGCGCCCTGCTCTGGGAATATCCGGGCCCGGGACTCGTGAACCTTCCGCTTATGATGGCGAACCAGCCAACCGCGGCGGTCGTTGTGCCTTTCGCCCGTGGTCTGGTAATAGCCCTTGACTATACTACCGGTGCGGAGATCTGGCGCTATCAAGCCGGCAAGACCTTGCGCCTGGTGACACTAACGTCGGCTGGCGTGGTGGTGGCGGACCGGGGCAACCACCTGGTGCTGTTGGGACCGGCTGAGCTGGAGGGGCACATTCAATGATGGGGCGGTTTTTACTCGCCATGGCCGTATCGATGTCGGCCTTAGCAGCGGCTGATGGGGCGGATACCACCATTGCCGACACCGGGCCTGATTTATCCTCCCTGCCGCTTTGGGCGCCGATGGGTCCCGGTAGCATTACTTCCGGGCTGCCGCTCGATACCCTGACCATGGAATTGCCCGCAACCCGGCTTAGGACAGATAAAGTCTTAAGAAACCAGCGTTGGATTGGCGGTGGTCTGATGCTCATTATGGGAGGCCTATCCTATCATTTCCACATTAAAGCCGACGAGGCTTACAACAGGTATCGGCGCACGGGTGACATTGCTGAAATGGACCGCCTGTTTGAAGAAAGCAGACGCTACGACCGGCTTTCCGGCTGGACTTTTGCCGGGGCCGAAGCAGGCCTGGCTCTGATTGCCATCTCATTCGCCAGGGCGCTGTGAAGTATTGGGCATTCTATATTCCCCTGCTCATTGTGGTCGGCTGCTCCGAGCGCGAAAGGACCAACCCACTGGACCCCGCCAATCCCTATACCGGTGGCAGCCCCTCTAATTTCCAGGCGCTGGCTAATGACGATCAGGTAACCTTGACCTGGAGCCCCGTGGATGTAGATAACCTGGTCGCCTACCATGTGTATCGCGCAACAGGGGACAGCGCTTTGACGCTGCGCCAAGATGTACCGGCCAACTCTACATTCTATTGGGAGGACAATCTAAACTATGACCAGGCGTATTCATATACCGTGCAGGCTATCACTACAACAAGCGCCAGTACATTTTCCGATACCGATACCGTTATACCGGGACCCTACAATTTCTGGATTGCCGACGCGTATTCCGGTGTGGTGACACGCCTGAGCTATGACGGCGCCCACGTACTGAACAGCGTATTGCTGAATTACCCCAGCGCAATAATAAACAGCGCTGACCGGCTCAGCTTCTGGACTACAGATTATTATGACCGGGCCGTGTACGTGATAGATAAAGAGTTCGACAATATCTACTATTTTCTTACTGAAGGTTCACCACTCGACCTTACCGTCGATGTGAACAACGGTCATTACTATATTCTCCAGGCCAGTCCTGCAGCGGTGCTGAAGTACGACTCACAGACTAATCTTTTAGCCTCCCACGATCTTCCGGTGGAGACCCTCTGGGACGGCGAGCTGATTTATAATCGACGCTCGGCCAGGCTCTGGTTCGTCCAAACCGCAACCTATGGACTGAGGACTTTATACTATTCCGAGACCCGCGGCAATGGCCTCGACTGGAAGCCCACGGTTCAGCTTTCCGCTCCCCTCTCCCTGCAAGCAGACAATTTGACCGGCGGCTGTTGGGTAGCCACCGATTCCGGCGTTGCCCGTGTCGATACTGCGGGCGGGGTTCAGTATTACCGGCCTGGAATCGCCATTAATGACCTCAGCATTCATCCGCCCAGCGGCCAGTGCTATTTCACTGCACACGACTATACCAACGATGAAGACCTGATCGGAATTGTCAATGGTGAATCGGGTCAGGTGGAAGTCCTGCAGCACGGACAGCTGGATCGCCCCGGCAGGATACAGGTACTGCCGGCTGTCTCTAATCCGGGCTACCTGGTATATCACACGAATAATGATAGAAGGGGTGGTCTGCTGAAGCGGTATGACGGCGCTGGAGATGTGATCGGAATGATGGACGATTTCAGTCCCGCTATCAACCTGGCCGTAGAGCAATCGCCATAACATGATTTTTAGCCGTTTTATCGCTCTCTCAGCCTTCCTAGATGGAGATTTCATCTAGTTTGCGTGCCAACCCAAAAAAACTGCTCCTGGCTGATATTACTCTTCTGTCCGCGGCCTTTATCTGGGGCGTGACCTTCACCGTAATCAAGCAGGCCCTGCCTTTTACAACACCATTCCTTTTCATGGCCCTGCGCTTTGGCCTGGCCCTGATAATCATCACCCTGGTAGCTAACCGGAATCTGTGTCAGTTAACCAGGAAGGAAATAGAAGGGGGAATCCTGACTGGTGCAGCTCTGTTTCTGGGCTTCACCTTTCAGACCTGGGGCCTGGTTTATACGACTGCCAGCAAGTCGGCCTTTATTACCGGCTTGAACGTGGTCCTGGTGCCCTTCATGCTCTGGAGCCTTGGTCATCAGCATATCCGGGGCAAAAGATGGCTTGCCGCCTCCCTGGCCATCGTTGGCCTGCTGTTGCTCACCGATCCCACCGGCAGTAGCGGCATTAACCGGGGAGACATGTTCACTCTCATCTGCGCGGTGGCCTTTGCCGCTCAGATCATTTTACTGGGCATCTATTCACCGGCCGCTAATGCCGTGCGCTATTTCTGGATACAGTTAATTACCGTGACTATATTGTCTATCGGGGCTACTGCCATCACGGGCGGCTGGCGCCTGGAATCCGCCGCGGACTTGTGGGTTGGCCTGGCGATCACCGGTGTAGCCGGTACGGCCTTTGCCTTCCTGGGCATGACCTGGGCCCAAAAGTATGCTCAGCCAACCCGGGTGGCCCTGATAATCGCCAGTGAGCCGGTTTTCGGGGCCTTGTTCGCCGTTATTGTGGCCGGGGAGGTGCTTTCCGGCGGCGCCTGGCTGGGCGGCGCATTGATCGTGACCATGATAATATGGTCCGAAGCGGGCAATAAAACCTGACAGCGGGCTATTTTTTTAGCTGGGCGATAAACTCCACCAGCAGGGCCGCAACTTCTTCCAGGCTGTTGCATTTGCGCTCCAGACCGGCATATTCCGAGAATATTAAATCCTTGTCGTCGCCCCAGGGACTGCCAGGCAGGATCAGCTGCCCGACTGCCAGTGGCAGAGCGGTGATTTTGGTGGTCTCCAGGAGCAGATTTCCGGTTTTTCCCCAGATCCCCGGCAGCAGCAGCAGTCCGGCGGCCTTGCTGCGGTGCTGTTGAATTATCTTGCTGGCCCGGGCCTCATCCTGCAGCTGATAAATGGATAGTTTCACCTCCTCCGTAGCCGCCGCACTGCGCAACTCCTTATTCAGGCGGTCTAATGTAACGCGCTGCGGCTGCCCCTTTGACAGCAGTCCCAACAGATTCAAGTTTGGCCCCTGGATAACCAGTATCTTCATAACAATGTGCTCGATCCTTCCGGCCTCTTATATCATTCTACCTGATCGCCTGGAAGGCACAATTAAGGTAAGCACTACACATCCATGCTGAGGTATTTTTCGATCAGTTCGCGATGACAGGCGAACACGATCCGAGGTAAATCATCAAGGGGGAAATAGCCGGCCTCCAGGGCATCATCCCCGGCCGTGATAACACCGCTAATCTGATCGGCGTAATAGGCGAACACCAGGACATCGCCAACGATGCCACCCGGCTGTGAGCAAAAATCTACAAATTGCAGTTCGCCGACGCTAAGACCTGTTTCCTCCAGCAGTTCCCGCCGGGCTGATTCCAGTGTGCTTTCCCCGGCTTCCATAAAGCCGCCAGGCAGGCACCACTCCCCGATAGCCGGTTCAACGGCCCGCTTAACCAGCAATAATTTAGAGCCCTGAACGGCGATGACGGTAACTGCCGGTCGGGGATTGTGGTAATGCACCGTACCGCAATCGGGGCATACTTTGCGCATTCGACCATCAATTTTCCGGGTTTCGTTCAACGTACCGCAATTGGAACAATACTCGAGATAGGCCATGACTCAAGTTAGATCAGATAGGATATTTTTCAAACTTGCATTTGATCCCGGGGCGTCCTAAACTGGCGCGCCATGAGATCCCAACCTATCCTAGCTGTCGGCTCCATCGCGTTAGATACGATTCACACGGCGAGCGAGCGCCATACCGATATTCTGGGTGGATCGGCTACCTTCTTTGCGGTATCCGCGGCCAGCTTGGCGCAGGTGCGCCTGGTAGGTGTAGTCGGGGATGATTACCCTGAGGAAGGCTGGCGCCTGTTCCGTGACAAGGGCGTCGATGTATCGGATGTGCAGCAGGTTGCCGGCAGAACTTTCCGGTGGGGAGGCGAGTACTCCAAGGATTTCAGCACCCGTGAAACTTTATTTACTGAATTGGGCGTGTTTGAGGACTTTGAACCGAAAATCAACGCTGCCAACCGTGATACTCCGATTGTTTACCTGGGTAATATCCAGCCCAGCTTACAGCTGGCTGTTTGTAATAGGGTCAGTGACCAGAGCCGGATCATCAGCGACACCATGAATCTGTGGATCGACAATAACCGGGCGGAATTGACCGAGGTTATCCGGCGAAGCCACATTTTCCTGATCAACGATGAAGAAGCCGAGGAATTCACGGGTATATCTGACCCGGAGGCTGGGGCATCGGCATTATTGGAGCAAGGCCCTGAGATCGTGATTATCAAGCAGGGCGGCAAAGGGGCATTGCTGGCCACGAGTAATGGCCGGCGGCATATTCCCGTGTACCCCGATGTTCAGGTATTAGACCCGACCGGGGCAGGCGATTCATTCGCCGGTGGCCTGCTCTGCTATCTGTCCGTCCATGGTGAGGGCTCCCTGTTGGACGCTGTTATCAACGCAGCTGCTACGGCTTCTTTTACTGTCGAGGGAGTTGGTCTGGATGGCTTGCTGAAAGCGGATGTCGGCAGCATCAGAAAGCGCGCCGATGTCATTACTGCCTTGATGGACTAAATGCTTAATCTCTCCCTATCACGGTCTTAAATTCACCCCGTCATATCCTGCTGAATAAATAGAATTATTGAGGTGGTAATTGTGAAGAAGATATTACTGACAGCTCTGGCCGGCGCCGCTCTGGTTATTGGATTAGCCTGTGAAAGCCAGGAGTTTGTCTCCGCTAAAATGTATGTGCAGCAAAATGACCTGGATCAGGCGGAAAAATTCTTCCTGTTGGCATTGGATGTTCCCGCCGAAGCTCAAAACGCCCTAATACCATATCTATTGGCATCCCAGGTTTATGCGCCCCAGCGCCGGTACGAGGAAATGGCTGAGATGCTGGACGAAGCCTTGCGTCGCAATCCCGCGCAGAAACATCAGGGTTTTACCATTGATGAACTGGTTACCAATACCAGGCAGGTGGAGTGGTCTGCCGAGTATCAGCGTGGCACCACTATCTACAACGAAGTCAGTGATGGTTCCAGTGGCGGTGAACTGACTGATGATCAGAAAGCTGCCCTGGTAAAATCCCTGGCGCATTTTAAAACGGCGATCATGATCTGGCCGGAGGATGAAAAAGCCTATACCAACACGGTCTATTGCTATCGCCTGCTGGGTGACGCCGAAAATGAGAGCAAATCGCTCAGCCTAGCTTTGGAGCGGAACCCCGATGATGGGTATGTATTGCTCCTGGCAGGTGAACATGCCTCCAAAAATGACAACCTGGAATCCGCCGTGGACTATTATACGCGTGCGCATAAGGCTCTCCCCGATAATCTGGCGGCCATGCAGCGCCTCACCGGTATTTACCTGGAATTGGATCAACCTGAAAACGCCTTGGTGATCCTTGAAGAAACCCAGAAACATTCACCGCGTGATCCCGATGTCTATTACAATATTGGGGCGGTCTATTCCAAAATAGGCGATCAGGCCCTGAAGAAGGGCCAGGAGATATATCGCCAAGCCGCAGCAGAGGGCAACGTCACAGCACAACAGCTGGAACTGGCGCTCGAACAGTTCAAACAGGCCCAAACTTCTTATTCTGAGGCTCTTTATTTCCTGGATAATACGCTGATTTTAAATCCTGATGACGCGGTCGCCCAGGAATCGCTTCGGAAAATCCAGGCGACCAAGAAAATACTCGACACCATGCAGCGGTCCACGGAGGAGATGCTGCGCCAGTGATTTCTGATCCAGCCGCGACTTGAGAATATTACTGTTCTTATGTGTGCCTCTGGTGGCGCATTTCAGCCCGCTTCACGGCATGCTCTTCGGCAAGGGCCTCACCTCGGCCAAAGCAGGTTGGTTTCGTGCGTTATATAGTTAAATTCCATTAATCTCCAGACAATCGAGGATAATATGGCAGCTATCAATAAAATTCATGGTCGTGAGGTTTTGGACTCGCGTGGCAATCCAACTGTTGAGGTTGAGGCATTTCTGGATGACGGCTCTCATGGCCGGGCCATCGTACCTTCGGGCGCCTCTACCGGTGAGCACGAAGCCGTGGAACTGCGTGACGGCGACAAGGCACGCTTCCTGGGCAAGGGCGTACTGCAGGCGGTGGCTAATGTGAACGGCGAACTGGCCCAGTCAGTCAGCGGCCGGGACGCGGACGATCAGCCCGGGTTGGACAGGGCAATGATCGAACTGGACGGCACCCCTAACAAAGGCCGTCTCGGCGCCAACGCCATATTGGGGGTATCGCTCGCGGTGGCTCATGCGGCGGCCCGCTCAAAAAATATCCCGCTATACGCAAATCTGGTGGGCGAGCAGGATTCCTATACACTGCCAATTCCCATGATGAACATTATCAACGGCGGTTCACATGCCGATAACAGCGTAGATATCCAGGAATTCATGATCATGCCCGTGGGCGCCGGCAGTTTTGCCCAGGCGCTCCAGATGGGCGCCGAGACGTTCCATCAGTTAAAGGCCGTATTGAAGGGCCAACAGCTCACCACGGCCGTGGGCGATGAAGGCGGTTTCGCCCCCGACCTGCGCTCCAATGAGGAAGCTATTGAAGTTATATTGGAGGCCGTGGCCCGCACTGGATACACACCTGGTGAGCAGGTCTATATCGCCCTGGACGCGGCAGCCAGCGAGTTCTACGATAAGAACACGGGCAAATACAACCTGGAGTCCGAGGGCCGCGAACTCACCGCCACTGAGATCATCGAATACTACAAGCTGCTGGTGGAGAAATATCCGATTATCTCCCTTGAAGACGGTCTTGACGAAAATGATTGGCCGAATTGGAAAATCCTGACCAGTGAGCTGGGTGGAAAAATCCAGATTATGGGTGATGACCTGACGGTCACCAACCCGGTTTTCCTGCAACGTGCCATCGATGAGCGAAGCATGAATTCCATACTTATCAAGCTCAACCAGATCGGTACGGTCACCGAAACACTGGAAACCATCGGGAAGGCCCGCCAGGCTGGTTATAGCGCTATTGTTTCCCACCGGTCCGGCGAGACTGAGGACGTATCCATCGCTGATCTGGCCGTGGCAACGGGAACAGGTCAGATCAAGACCGGTTCCGCCAGCCGGACTGACCGCATCGCCAAGTACAACCAACTGCTCCGTATTGAAGAGGAACTGGGTGACAAGGCCAGCTATCCCGGCCTGGAAGTGTTTCCATCCTCATAACCGGGGAGACCGCGCGTGAGCCCAGCACGAAGAGTAGTCAGCAGCCGGCGAATGAGAAACCGGAGCAAAAGTCCTGCAAAAAGGTGGACCGCAATCATAATGGTTCTTCTGGTGCTGATAGTACTGGTTGTGAACAAACATGGTCTGATGCGTCTGATGAAGCTGCAACAGGAACAGCGTCTATTGGATGCTGAGGTTGCGGCCTTGCTGGAACGCTCGGCGCGGTTGCGCGAACAACGTCACCGGTTGGAAAACGATATGACATATATCGAGCGGCTGGCCCGGGAGAAATACCGAATGGTCAAGCGCGGCGAAAAAGTGTTCCGCGTAATCAAGGACCAGAACCGGAATCTGGAAACCGGTCCCGACCGCGACTAGATATTAATCCAGATTGGAGCCGGCAGGATGATCCGACCAATCCACAATGGTGTCACCTATCCTTACAGGTTTCTGTTGATCCTGGTTTTCTCCATTCAGCCGGTAGTTGGGGCCTTCGAAGGCGCACATTTCTTTCGTGTATTCCTGCCCCAACCTGATGGCCTCGCTCCCCCGGCCTGGAACAATCCCGCGTTACTCTCGCGGGAATCGTACTGGCTGGCTGCGGGCCGGGGACAGCCGCTGGACTATGAATGGGCTACTTACCACACCTTATCCATTGGGAGCAGTTGGAAAGGGAACAACCTTTCAGGCAGTCTTTGGACTTCAGGAGATTCGCTGTACCGCGAGACAGCAAGCGGACTCACGGTTTCAAAATCATTTAATCCAACCATGCGAGCCGGACTATCACTAACCTGGAATCGCGTATCCATCTCAGGTGAAGATAAACCACAACAGGAAATTTCCCTGGGTGCGGCACTGGACCGGGAAATCCATCCCGGTATGGCGGCATCAGTCTGGTACAGTGGTATTACTCTCGCGCCTCATCTTGCCCCTACCCTGACTCGTCCAATCGTACAGCTTTGTCTGCATTCCACCGGAGAACAAAACCTGGACTGGGCGTTTTACGTTGAAAAAACAGCGGGTTATCCGCTCGAAGGAGTTGCTGAAACCCAATTATTCATCAAGAAACAAATAGCTCTGCAACTGGGTTATCGGACTCAGACAGGTATGCCCTTTGGTGGCGTACGGTTTGAATTCAATCATCTATCGATCAGCGCCAGATTCCTGCATCACCAGGTATTCGGCCTGGCCTCAGGTTTTGCCGTCGCACTTAAATAAGCTGCTCACCGTTTTGCTGGCAGCCTGCCTGCATGGCCAGACATTCACTGCCGGTGGAGAAGTCATCCAGCTGGATGGACTGGAAGAGCAGGACCTGCAGGGACTGGAAGGATTGATTGAAAATCCAGTCGATCTGAATCGAACCGGGCGTGAGGAATTATGGTTCGTCAATGATTCCCTGAACCAGCGGATCATCACGGCGCGTACAAATGGCGCCTTCGCAGGTTGGCCGGATCTGGCCTCCAGGGCGAAGCTGTCGCAGGCCGAACTGGAAGCATTGCAGCAGTTTACATTTATTTCTTCGCAATCCGAAATGGTCGGGCAGATATCGAACCGGGTAATCATGCGGAACGGGGAAGATCATCTGCGGCTGCGGGTTGCTGCCAAAGACCATCTTGGCTCACTGCTGATCAACCTTGATAGTGACCCCAACAACACCTTTGTGCCTATAAACTTCGCCACTTCATTTGAAGTCAGATCGATTGTCCTTCTATTGGGATCACACCGGTACACCTGGGGCACGGGTCTGCTGCTGGCAAATGAGTTTAATCCGCCCAGGGGTGAGGCCCTGCTAAGTTTCCGGTCGCCCCACAACCGCCTGAGAGCGGCCGCCAGTCGACGCAGGGATAACCTGATTAACGGACTCTCCCTACGATACGGGGGAGATCGGGCTTCTTATACGGTTGGCCGGGACCTGTCGGATGGCGATTCACTGGCATATCTGTCTGGCAGCATACAACTGAGCCAACTCACTGCCGGATTTCTGATCACCACGCATAGCAAGCCGGCGGATATCACACTTATCGACGGGAAGGGTCGCGGTTATGCGGGATACCTGCAGTATTCCATCAACAGCGCCGCGGGCCAGTGGATGATTTCCCACGAGAATGCCACGAGACAGGCGCGACAGGCACACATCACCTGGCTGAAATATGTCAGCGCCCCATCCCTGATTAACGGCACATTGAAACTGGCCCTCTCCATTCGTCACTTTCCAGACCGCTGGCGTGCACTGCGGGGGCGCCTGCCCAATTCACGTTCCAGTTCCGGCAACGAGCACGGAGAATACATGGGCTGGCGCTGGAGTACTGCTGGCCTGAAATTTGCAGGCTATCTGGACAGGTCTCGTCCGCTTACCCCGCCAACGGTCCAGACCAGGACTGTAACAGGCGAGGAGGTTGGGTTGTCTGTCGAGAGGAAAGGCCGGCGCTTTACTGGTGGCCTGAACTGGAGACAGTCCCGGGGCGGATGGACCACTGAAGCGCCTGGTTCAGCAGCGCCGGTGGAGCAATTATTCCTTGATACGAGAAGTAATTACTGGCGCTTCCATGGCGATTATGTCTGGTCGGCCGCACAATCGGTCGGGGTGCTGCTGGCATATTCCAGGTCTGCTGATCCCCCTGAAGGGGGTGAGGCCCTTGGGCTGCGCTGGCGCTATAAACCATCCTGGACCGACCTGAAGGTTACTCTGGGGGGTCACCGGTTCAGGGTGAGTGCCTGGAGCAACCGGGTGTATGTCTGGGAGGATGGCCTGCCAGGCGAGTTTAACTTCCGGTCTTTGAGCGGTACTGGGTACCGCATCTACGGCCGAATAATCAAGCCGCTACAAGGCGGCGCCCTGGCACTGCGGATAGCGCGTCAGTGGAGGTCCTCAAGCAGCAACGATGATAGCAGGACAAGCGATACGGAAATCGGGCTGCAGATAGATATTGCCCTGTGAGCCGCGGCTGGGCAAATTTATGATAGTAACTTTAGTCAGAGGAATCAATAAGCATTGTATCCGGAAAACCTAACCAGGAAAATTGTGTCAAATATCCGGCGCTGCCTGTTTTGCGCGGTCAGCATCACACTGATAATGCCCCTGGCTCAATTGCAAGCCGACGAAATTCGGGTGGTTTTTCCAAATCAACCGGCACGCAAGGAATACTTACAGACTTTCTACCTCGGCAATATCGAGTATCTGAACACCCAGGAACTGGCCGACATATTTTCCGCTGATACTTATGAAAATGAGTCGGTTGGCAAGCAGGTCATCAATTTCCGTGACAGTGAGATCAAGATCACGGCATTTTCATCATTTGTTGTAATAAATGATAAATCCTACCAGATGCCGGCGCCTTCCTATTTCGATGGGAAAGAATATTATCTCCCGGCACGTTCATTCTTTACGATACTGAGCAGTACAGTCCTGCCGGGGGCCATCTTTGATGAGAGTCGCCGCTCATTTGTGGGACCCCGCTCGATGCTGGGCTATAACATTCATTCGGCCGTGGTTGAAAGCAAACGCAACGGCACTCTCATCCGAATCAGGACCAGTGCCCAGTTCGATATGCGTAACGTGGTCCGTTATATCACCGATAACGGCTGGCTGGTCGTGCAAGTGCCTGATGCTTTAGTCGATACCTTGGAATTGGGGCATTCTTCCCTGGGAGGCCTGATC
>DAOWIJ010000095.1 GCA_030640955.1 Fidelibacterota bacterium | reverse complement strand
TAAGCTTACCCCCATTCCTAGACAAAATTCATGCTGAAATAAGATGGTGTTCAGCATTCTCAGAGTACCGCTTTCCAGTTCCTGACTGATAAGCCTCTTGAGGCGTACCGTAGTTTAACGCCTGGTGTAGTCGTTCTGTGTTATAGAATTCAAAATAGCTTGCCAGACCATGATAGGCTTCTGCCGGGGTCTGGTAATCTTTCAGGTAAACCTCCTCGTATTTTACCGACCGCCAAAGCCGTTCCACAAAGATGTTATCAAATACACGCCCGCGGCCGTCCATGCTGATACGGATGTTGCGATCCTCCAATATGCCGGTGAACCGCAAACTGGTAAATTGAGCGCCCTGATCGGTGTTGAAGATCTCCGGCTGACTGATAGAAAGAGCCGCTTCCAAGGCTTCCACGCAGAAGTGGGTGTCCAGTGTATTGGAAAGCCTCCAGGCCAGCACAAAACGGCTGTACCAGTCCAGAATGGCCACCAGGTAAAGGAAGCCACGTGCCAGCCGTATATAGGTGATGTCGGTTGACCAGACCTGGTTGGGGCGATCTATTTTCACTCCCCTGAGCAGATAGGGATAAACCTTATGCTCCGGGTGTTTCCGACTGGTATTGGCCCTTGGTTGAGCAGCATACAGTCCCATGAGACTCATCAAGCGCTCCACCCGCTTGTGGTTGACCTTGAAGCCCAGACGCCGTAGCCAAACCGTCATTTTGGGTCTGCCGTAGAATGGGATTAGCATGTATTGCTTATCAATCAGTCGCATCAGATTAAGGTTTAAATCGCTCTCACCTTTGGGGCGGTAGTACCAACTCGAACGGCTCATACCCAGCAGATCACATTGCCTGCTGATAGTAATCTGTCGTTGAGCAGGGTCCACCATTAAACGTCTGACCTCACGGGGTATAGTCAGTCTTTTTTTTTAGCCACTCCAACTCTACCTGAAGCCGGCCGATCTGCTGATATAGCCGATCTTTCAGGGCCGCATCTTCATCCCTGGACCGGCCCCGATGGTTGGTAAATACCTCAGGTAAAGACTCCAGGGCTTGCTTCTTCCAGTGGCCAATCTGGGTCGTATGAACACCGAACTCGGCTGCTAGCTCGTTGGTGGTCTTCAGCCCGCGGATGGCCTCTAAAGCCACCTTCGCCTTGAACGATGCACTGTATCGCTTGCGCTTCATTTTGCCCCCTATTCACTCGCACCAGGCAAAAACTTACCATCTTAACACCCTGTCCAGCTTTTGGGGGAAAGCTTAGATTAAGGTTATAAAGTAACTTATTAGAAGATTTATTTTTGTAACGCTATAATTCCCTGCTTCAAGCAAGCGATCAAATGGTTTCCTTTTATTTTTAAAGGCTTTATACCTATCCGTATCCCTTTTCTCTGGTGCACTCTTTAAGACAGTCTTATATAGAGGTCCGAAAACGTGGTCTTCAAGGTAATCAACATGACTCTCCCAGTTTTCTTGCCATTGCTTACTACCTTTATTGGCAAGTACCCAGGAAAATGAAAAGATAAAGCCTAAACAAGCGATTGTGAAGGCAATTAAGCGAGATTGGTTTGTATCACTGGTGTATGTATCACTGGTATAGACAAGCGCAAATCCGGCGAAGGCTGCTGCAATAAAGGTCCAAAAATAGGTTGCTCTTTTCCAATACAGATCAATTTCAAATTTTCTGATATCAAGAGCGTGCTCTAATGCCAATTTCCTTGTCTTAAATCTGTCGCCATTGTTCTCCTCGTGATCAATTAGATCTTCAGCATATTTTTTTTCATCAATGGGAATGGGCTCCATAATTCCTCCTTTTGTGCTAATACCCCATAAATACACATAAATGTATATACGGCTGAATCAATAGCCTGCGGCGCCTGCTTCCCTGCGCGAATCAAACGCGCCGTGTTTCCAATTATTCGCCGGGTCAATATAGATTGAGTTGGCGGCGCCGATAATGCCATCCCTCTCCTGCACCACGTGTCCCATGCGCGCCAGTTGCTGCCTGGTTTCCCTGCTCAGTGTAAAACGCTCCGTCTGAATAATATCGGGCAACCACTGGTGGTGGATACGGGGAGCATCAATAGCCTGCTTTATATCCATCTCATAATCAACCAGATTGGAAATCACCTGTGCCACGGTTGTAATAATTCTCCCGCCGCCCGGCGATCCGGTAACCAGCATGAGTTTATCGTCACGGGTAACAATAGTGGGCGTCATGGAACTGAGCATGCGTTTGCCCGGTTCGATCAAATTAGGGACGCCACCGACAAGAGACCACATATTCCGGTTCGCCAGCTTGATAGTGAAGTCATCCATTTCATTGTTCAGCAGAAATCCCGCGCCGGCAACCGCCACCCCACAACCGTAGAGGCCGTTTATGGTCGTTGTCACTGACACAGCGTTGCCGTGGCGGTCAACCACACTGAAATGGGTAGTGTATTCAGACTCATAAGCACCCGCGAGGTCGCCATTGGCCACATCTTTGCCAGGGGTTGCCCAGAGCTCCGAGAAATCACCCCAGCGCCGGGCGGCATAATCATCGGAAATCAATTCTTGTACCGGAACCTTAATAAAATCAGGATCGCCAAGATAGGCAGTGCGGTCAGCGAAAGCGCGTTTTTGGGCCTCCGCCATGGCGTGTACGTGCCCGGCGGAATGGTATCCCAAATCAGGTACATCCACACGTTCCAGTTGATTCAAGATCTGCGCCAGCGCTATGCCCCCTCCCGAGGGCGGTCCCATGGTTATTACATGTACATCACGATAGTCGAATTCAACGGCCGGACGCTCCACTGCCTGATAATTCGCCAGGTCGGCCATGGTGATCAGGCCGCCCGAAGCGTTCATCTGCCGGACAATCAATCCCGCGGTTTCCCCTTCATAAAATTCATCTGCTCCGTCGGCCGCGATCCGTCTGAGCGTGGCTGCCAGATCAGGCTGCTTGAAAAGCGCGTTGAGGCGGAGGGGCCTCGATTTGGGGTAAAATATAGCGGCGGTTGCTTCATACTTCTTCAGGAAATCCTCGTACTCTACCAGGTCGCTATGTAACTGGTAACCCACGGCATAACCGTTCTCCGCCAAGTCCGCGGCCGGTGCTATCAGGGTATTCCAGCCCAGCGTGCCATACTTCTCACGGGCCAGGGCATAGCCCCGCACCGATCCGGGTACGCCGGTCGCCAGCACTCCATCCTGGCTCAACTCAGGCACGATTTGTCCATTCCCGTCGAGGTACATATCTCTGCCGGCGGCAGCCGGCGCCCGTTCGCGGAAGTCGATAGTCGTGGTAGTGCCGTCCGCCAGACGAATTACCATAAAACCGCCACCGCCAATATTGCCCGCCCTCGGTTCAGTCACGGCCAGGGCAAAGCCGGTGGCCACTGCCGCGTCAATGGCATTGCCGCCCCGGCGCAGGATGGTAAGTCCTATTCTCGAAGCCATCAGATTACCCGATACAACCATACCCCGCCGGCCGACGGCATCGGGGTTGCGCGCCAGGCTGCCGGTTGGCAGTAGCAGTAGCAATAGCAGTGGCAGTAGCAGTGGCAGCCTGCCCCGAAGAAGTGGCAGTGGCAGAAGTACGTATGTCTTGAAGTGTTTAATCTGCATATATCCCATCTTTAATGTGCCTAATCCTTGGACCCTCTTTAGTAAATCGAACAGATATTACATCAAAGCGAACGTCAGTGTCGATGTCTTTTTCTTGACAGTAAGCATTAGCCGCCGCCATTATGCGGTCTCGTTTGGTAACGGTGATCTGATCCTCAGGCGCCCCCCACTGACTGCCGCTGCGGGCCTTTACCTCGCAGAATACTATCTCCGGGCCGTCGTCGGCGATAATATCCAGTTCCCCGGCAAAGGCCGCATTGTAATTCATTTCACGGATGCCCATTCCCTGTTCAATGAGGTAGACCGCCGCCAGCTGCTCCGCCAGGCGGCCCTTCGCGGCCCCGTCTTTCAGATCACCCCAGCGGGGCAGGTAATCCCGCACCGGCCTGAACGATTGGCGATGAATGGGCGTGGCGCCCAGCTCCTTTAAGGCGGACAGGTGGCCCGGTGTGCCGTAGCCCTTGTGTTGCTGGAACCCATACTCGGGGAACACCCGGTGGTACTGCTGCATGAGGCGGTCCCGGGTCACCTTGGCGATAATGGAGGCCGCGCTGATAGCCGGAACGGATTGATCACCGCCAACGACGGTTTCCTGTGAAGGATGAATCAGCGCAATGTGCTGCCCGTCGATCATAAGATGGTCGGGTTTGATTTTCAAGGCGTCCACGGCCCGTTGCATGGCGATGATGGTCGCCTGCAGGATATTTCGCTGATCGATTTCCCGGCGCTGGGCAATGCCAATCCCTATCGCCAACACCGCATCCGAGAGCAGATCGAATAGCAGGTCCCGTTTTCGGGCCGTCAGTTTTTTGGAATCGGCCAGGCCCTCGACGGGGTGGTCGGGATCGAGAATAACCGCGGCGGCAACCACCGGCCCTGCCAATGGCCCCCGGCCGGCTTCGTCGATACCGGCTATCACTCTCACACCTGTATTACCATCGTTTACCGCCATTGCGTGACCTGCCATCCCCTGCCGTCGGAATTTAATCTTATTGCGCCATCCATATCGGTGCGCAATACCTGCAGACCATGCTCATGCAGCCGGGCCAGCGTTTCGTCCGCCGGATGACCATACCGATTGTATTTACCCACGGAAATAAGGGCGCCCCGGGGGTTGACCTGTCTTAAAAAAGCCTTCGAACTGGCTGTCACTGCGCCGTGGTGGCCGATCTTCAGCCAGTCCGAGGTAAGCAACGAGTCATAGACCAGCAGATGGCGCTCAATCTCAAACTCGCCATCACCCATGAATAACATGCTGGTCTCGCCAAATTCCAATTTCAGGATCAATGAGGCATCATTATCGTTGCTGGCGTTGACGGCGTGCATACTATCGGGGGACAGGACCAATAAATCCACCGCTCCGAAACTAAGCGCCTCCCCGGCCCGCAACACAGATATATCTGACCCTCGCTTGCCAGCCTTGTCAATGACACTGGCATAGGAGGCATAGTAACTGCGCTGAACCGGTTGCCACACACTTCTGATGTGGAAGTCATCAAGTAGACTGGAAAGTCCGCCGTAATGGTCCAGATGGGGATGGCTCACAACCACGCCCTCCAATGCGGTAATCCCCTGCGCATGGAGGTATGGCCTGATTATTGACCGGCCCGCGTCGAAGGTGCGCGTTCTGGGACCACAATCGACCAATATATTCTGCCCCGCCGGCAGGCGCAGGTGGATGGCGTCACCCTGGCCCACATCGAGCATGGTCACTTCCAGCTCGCGGCTGCCCAGGGCTGGCGTCCAAACCGCCACAATGCCGATGCCCAGCAGCAGCATCGTGAGGCGCGGTAGTAACCGCCTGGTAACCCAGGAACCAATTTCAGGCAGAAAAACAATAGCCGTCACGATCGCCAGTCCTTCGAGCAGGTTGGGCCGCCCGGTAGTAATACTGGCGTACGGCCACTGCGCTACTGATGTTGCCGCCCATTGTATTGCCGAGATACCAGCCCAGCAGGTATTCAGGAATATCTCTCCCAGCCATGACCAGACAGACATGGCGACCAGTCCCAAGGCCCCGCCCATTACCACCAGGCCGGCCAGGGGAACGACAACCATGTTCGCGATCAGGCCGTACAGCGGCAAACTGTAGAACCAGTAAGCCTGTGCCGGCAGTACACCCGCCTGGGCAGTAAAACTGATCAGTAATAGATCGACTACTCCCCTACCAAAAGAATTGCCGGTGGCCCTCTGCCCCAACTCGGTGGCCAACAGGCGCTCCTTGAGTCTGGGGTAAAGATACAAGATGCCTGCAACGGCCGAGAAAGAAAGTTGGAAACCCGGCGTAAACAGGGCCAGGGGATTAATCGCAAGATTGATGATTGCAGCCGTGGCCAGGATATTCCAGTTGTTGACCTGCCTGTCAGTAGCCCGGCCCAGCAGGTATAGCCAGGCCATGAATCCGGCCCTGATAACGCTCACCGGCGCGCCTGTGAGAATCATATACGCCAGCAATAGCACACCCGTGGCAGCGGCCTGTAGACCGCGGCCCAGACCCAGCAGGCTGGTCAGCGCTACGATCATCAAAACGATAAATCCCACATGCAGCCCCGACACCGCCAGAACGTGAGCTACACCCGCAATTCTAAACGCCTCATACGTCTCTTCGTGTATATAACCCCGCACGCCCAGCAGCAAACCGGCGGCCAGTTCAGCCTGGGAACCGCCGAGCTGCCGTTCCAGCAAGGACCACAGATGTTGCCTGGTTCTGAAGACCATCCGCTTCAGACTGGGACCTTCGAAAGGCCGATGTTCGACCAACTGGGGTTTTATAAGGAGGCCCACTACCCCTTTGGTAAATAAATAGCGGCGGAAATCAAAACAGCCGGGATTGCGCCGTCCCGCGGGCCGTTCCACAATGGCTGCCAGCAGGAGCGTGTCGGCCGGCAGCAGATCCGCAAACCGGCTGTTCCCGGCATCAGCTGTGCGCACCGACATATAGGCCCGGTCAATGCTGGCCGATTCGGGCAGGCCGGCGACAATGTCAAGAACAAAACGCGTCTTACCTGCCCGCATGTTTTGCTCGTGAACTACCGCGGTTATCAGCCGCCGGTTATCCGCTCCCAGATCAACGAAATTATCTGCATCGGGCAGCTCCGGCGTCAGCAGTGCGCCCACGGCGGCCACCGTTGTAATAATGGCCCATTCATAACGCAATGTCATCAGCAGGGATAAGAGAGCCAGGAGGAACCAAATCAGCTTAAAGGGATACAGTGCTCCAAGCAGAATGCCCGCCGCAAGAGCAAGTGCAACGGGAACCAGGGGGATTTCTCTCAGCAGGGGCAGATGTCGTCGGGCGGCCGGCACGAGTGGCTTCAGGCAGGCACACGCGGGTGAAGGGCTATGGCGGCTATGAGGTCAATCCTTGCCGGCGGCGGCCCGGCGGGCCTTCAGCAGTAAATCCCGGGAGCGGTCCAGCTCGCCGGATTCCCTGACCATTACAATTCTGAGGGCCTGCGGAACCGGCACCGGGACGTTCTCCTCAACCGTGTAGAAATTATCCAATAATGCCAGCATGAACTTAAAGTCATACTTTATCTTCCTGTCGTAATAGTCTTTTCTTTCATACTTAAAGCGCTTCTCAGTCAAAGGGGCCGACTCGTAGGGATTCTTGCGGTAGCGGGACCTTTCGGCCTCCCTAAATACCTCCGCGTCCGCTTTCAGACCGGCATAAAATCCCACCACGTAAGCTATTTTCCGGTCCGGGTCCCACTTGCCCCAGGTCCTGCCGCTGATATCTTTCTGAGCGAATAGCATCATAGGCACTAGCAGGATTGGTATATAAAGGAGATTACCGGTTTTCATACACACGCTCGATTTAGAATTGGTAACCGTTCACAATCTGCAACGCCGCCAGTAATCCGAAAAGCAGGCAGATCATTTTTCTATTCATCGCCCGGCCCTTCATGGCGTTAGCTTCCTGACCTCACCCCTAAATCCCCTCTCCTGAAGGAGAGGGGACTTCACGAAGTGAATGGGGTGAGGTATAGCGCCTCATATCTGATGCGGGGACTCCCCCGGCCCATACCTATTCACAATCGGGTACCTCCGCCCCATGCCAAAGGCCTTGCCGGTTACCCGGATTACCGGCGCCGCCTGCCGCCGCTTGTATTCAGCCCTGGTCAAACGTTGTCGCAGGTCCCTGATCAGCTCTTCGGCATATCCCTGATCGGCCAGTTCCTTATCGGTGGGATGATTCAACACCATGCTGTCGACCAGCGGGCTGACCGTCGCATAGTCAAAGGGGTCAACCTGGTCTTCCCGCAGTTCAGCGCTGGGGGTCTTGTCGATGACCCGCCGCGGAATTATTTCCCTGCCGGCACGCTTGTTGATTGCTTCGGCCAGCAGGTAAACATCCGTTTTGGAGAGATCGCCGATAGGGGCCAGCCCTCCGGCCATATCGCCGTACAAAGTTGCATAACCCAAGGCCAACTCGGTCTTATTGCCAGTGGACAGTACCAGCGCGCCACGCTTATTGGCCACTGCCATTAGAAGCGTGCCGCGTATCCTGGCCTGCAGGTTTTCCTCAGCCAGGCCCGGCCCGGTGCCTTCGAAAAATGTCGTCAGCGTACCCAGCATACGCACGCGCAACTCCTCTATGGGCAGCACCTCCAGCCTGATACCCAGATTGTCGGCCAGCTTTTCCGCATCATCGCGGCTGCTGTCGGCGTTATACTTGCTTGGCAGGGCGACGCCGATAACGCTTTCCGGACCCAGGGCCTCAGCAGCCAGTGCAGCTACCACGCTGGAATCGATACCGCCACTCAGCCCGATGATGGCCTCACGGTGGCCCGTCTTGTGGAAGTAGTCCCGGATACCCAGGACGATGGCGCCGTTTAGTTCAGCTACTCTGGTAGGGGTAGTTGCAGTAGCAGTGGCAGTCGGGATGTCCAGCGGGAAGGGCACATAGATCAGGTCTTCCTCGAAGGTGGCTCCCGACAGCTTCAGCTCCCCGGAGCCATCAATAATCAGGGAGCGCCCATCGAAGACCAGCTCATCCTGTCCGCCAACCAGGTTGCAGTACAGGAAGGGCTTCTTCCACCGCTGGACCTTTTCCGCGATGAGCTCCCGCCGCCGGGGATCGCGATCAACGCTGAAGGGCGAGGCGCTGATGTTGATGAACAGGTCCACCCCTTGCTCGCCCAGGATGTCACAGACCTTGGTGTCGTAGGCCCGGTCCCACAGGTCCTCGCAGATGTGCAGCCCGACGCGTAGTGGCTCGCCGGTCGATGGAGTAATAAGCACAGGTTCAATATTCTCGGCCGGTGTGAAGTAACGGGCCTCGTCAAACACATCATAGGTGGGCAGCAGGGATTTGTCTCGCCAGGCCACGATCTTGCCTTCCTGCAATATAGCCGCCGTATTATACAATCTCCGACTGCCACCGCCACCGCTACTGCCACTGCTCCTGCCACCACTACTGCCACTGCCACCACTACTGCCACTGCTACTGCTCCTGCCACTTCCCCCGCCACTGCTACTTCCTTCACGTACAGTGCCAACGATGATGGTATGCTCCCTGGCGCTATCGGCCAATTGCAGAACGGCCTCATCCAGGTCATCAAGGAAATAGCGCTCCAGCAACAGGTCCTGGGCGGGATAGCCCGGCAGCGATCCCTCGGGAAAAACAATCAGGTCCGCTTTATCACCAATGCGCTCGATCAGGTGGCGGTGTTGCTGCAGGTTACCCTGTATGTCACCAACGGTGGGATTGAATTGTACCAGGGCAATCCGGCAGCTCATGGATCAGGGCTCCATCCTCTGGAGCATTCGCGGGTAAGGGATGGTCTCCCGCACGTGGGGCAGACCGCAGATCCAGGCCACGACCCGCTCGATACCCATGCCGAAGCCGGCGTGGGGCGTTGAGCCGTAGCGGCGCAGATCAAGGTACCACTGGTAGGTTTCCGGATCCAGGTCTTCCTCGGCCAGGCGCTCCAGCAAGACGTCGAGGTTCTCCTCGCGCTGGCCGCCCCCTACGATCTCACCGTAGCCCTCCGGCGCCAGCACATCCATGCCTAAGGCGAGGCGCGCGTCCTCGGCGTCTACCTTCATATAAAAGGCCTTGATCCGGGCCGGGAAGCGGTGCACAATCACGGGCCTGTCATACTGCTCGCTGATGACCGTTTCATCACCGCCGCCGAAATCGCCGCCCCACTCAAATTCCTGACCGGCCGCATGAAGAATATCGACTGCCTCCGTATACGAGATTCTTGGAAAGGGCGCCGTTACGGCCTCCAGTTTAGCCCTATCCCGCTCCAGCATGTCCAGTTGAGCGGCCCGGTTCTCCAGCACCCGGCCGACTACGTACTCGATCAGCTTCTCCGCCCAGATCATATTTTCGTCCAGGTCGCAGTAGGCCATCTCCGGTTCCACCATCCAGAACTCGGTCAGGTGACGACGGGTCTTGCTCTTTTCCGCCCTGAAGGTGGGGCCGAAGCAGTACACCCGCTTATGGGCCATGGCGTTGGCCTCGTTATATAACTGGCCGCTCTGGGTCAGGTAGGCCGGCTGGCCGAAATAATCGATCTCGAACAGGGTCGTGGTGCCCTCAACGGCATTGGGGGTGATAATGGGTGTGTCTACCAGGATAAAGTCGTTATTGTCCAGAAAATCGCGGGTGGCCTTGATTATTTCGTGCCTGATAAGCACAATGGCGTGCTGTCGGCGGCTGCGGAGCCACAGATGGCGGTGATCCATGAGAAAGGCGGTGCCGTGCTCCTTAGGCGCAATGGGGTAATCGATGGCTTGCTGATGCAGTTGGAAGGATTCCACCCCGATTTCATAGCCGCCGGGGGCCCGGCCATCAGCCCGGACCTCACCAATCACCGTCAGCGATGATTCCTGGGTCAGCTCATCGAACCTTGAGAATAGCTCATCCCCCACATCGGCCCGGGAAACCACGCACTGGGCTATGCCGGTGCCGTCCCGCAGCATTAGAAAGCCCAGTTTGCCGCTGGACCGGCTATTATAGACCCAGCCCTCCAGCAGAACGGTCTTGCCGGTGTGTTCACCTAGATACTTGATGCTTGTTCTGATTGTCATTGTCCCTCGTCAAAGGATTTTAATTTTCTACCAGGTGGATAGCACTTCATTCAGGATATCGGTGCTGATCTGATCGAGCGCTATGCGCAGGGCGAACTCCCGGGGATCGCCGAACTCGTCGCTTTCGTCGATCTCGCCGTCACCGTCGTTATCGACCCCATCGCTGCCGATATCCCCGCCTGGAGGATAATGGGTAAAGCTGCTAAACTTCTTTTCAAAAAGCGGCCTGTTCCTGGCAATATCGTACCAGACAACTTGTAGATGGATATCAATGCGCCATTCTTCGACAATCTCTTCAACATCGTAAGTGGCAGGTTTATCGGTTACCCTGGTAACCGTCAATTGCAGTTCGCTATCCGCGCTCTCACTATCGCCAACGCGGAGGACATTTTCACGGATAAACAGGTCAGTCACAAGATCGTAGGCCATGTCCGTAAGCAAGTACTCCGATGTCTGATTGATCACCGTTGCAATAGCTACGCTCTCAATATGCACCGGTAAATTGCCACGGAATGAATACATGCCGCACGACCCCATAAGCAGGCTGGCGAGCAGGAGCCTAACGCTTTTCCAGGCCATAGGTCTGTATCTTTCTATAGAGTGTTCGTTCTGCAATCCCCAGGGCCTCAGCTGTTCGACGCCGGTTGTGGTTAAACCGCGCCAACGACTCCCGTATATATTCCTTTTCCAATTCTTCGATAGTGATCTCGCCGATTGCCTCAGGATCAATGAGGGGCCGTTCCTCAATAGCCGAAATGTCCCTCGTGTAGCCGATAACGCCGCCGGCGCCGCCCACCTCTGGCACGGGTGATGGCAGATATGGGTCTACCGCCTGAGGAAGCAATCCTCCGCCGGCTACCACCTGCCGCAAATCACTGATGTCCTGGCGAATATACAGCAGCTGCCGCAATACCAGTTCACGATCCGCCTGTTCGGGCGGCTTATCCACGGGTACCGGCAAGGCCTGATTCCTTGCAAAATTACCCATCTGGATCTGTTCGGCCAAGATCTCCGGCGTGATGCGAATCCCGGAATTGAGCGCCAGTACGCTCTCAACCAGGTTTTTTAATTCACGTACATTTCCAGGCCAGTCGTAGGCTTTCAATAAACGCATGGCTTCCGGCGTGAAGCCTTTAAAAATGAGATCGTTGCGAGTGGCAAATTCCAGCCCGAATCTTTCGACCAGCACGGGGATATCCGATATGTGTTCCCGCAGGGCCGGCAGACGGATAGTAACGGTTTTCAGGCGATAGTAGAGATCCTGGCGAAAATTGTTATTCCTGGTTTCAACACCCAGATTACGATTGGTGGCGGCAATCACCCTGACATCCACCCGTCTGGTGACATTATCCCCCACCCGCATGAATTCGCCGGTCTCGATTACCCGGAGCAATTTCACCTGCGTCTCCAGCGGCGTTTCACCGATTTCATCCAGGAATATGCTGCCTTTATCGGCGGCTTCAAAATAGCCTTTGCGGGTGTCTTCGGCGCCTGTGAATGAACCTTTTTTGTGGCCAAACAGCTCACTCTCGATAATACCCGCCGGAATGGCTCCGCAGTTGACCGTGATCAACGGTTCAAATTTGCGGCGACTGTGCTGATGAATGGCCTTGGCCGCCATCTCTTTACCCGTACCCGATTCGCCGGTAACCAGAACGGTTATATCGGTGGTGGCAATCTGTGCAATAGTCTGGAGCACTTCGCGGATAGCCTCGGATTCGCCAATGATGCCAGATTTGCGCTGGACCGCATCCAAATTTACCGGCATTATATTATGTCTCCGTTTTCGCCCATTGAGTCAATAGTCCCTGATACAATCGCACTGCCCTTACCCGTTTCGTCTGATTCATGCGCCTATAGGACCGGCCAGATGATAAATATTGCCAGAGCCCAGAGGGCATGCGAGATTATACCCGGCCAGATAGTCTTGAACCATGCGTACATGGCGCCCCAGAATGAACCGGCCACCAGCGCGGCCAGGAACATCATCGTATTCTGTGCCCAGAGGTGGACGCCCGCATAAAGCAGCACCGTTATCAGGAAACCCCAAAATACGCCAAAGCGCTCGCTCACCCTATGCTGAATAAAGCCGCGCCAGAAAATTTCCTCAGCTGGGCCGATCCATGTGACTAGTAGAATGCCGATGGTCGCTGTTGAGGCCTGGAATTTAGTGGCATAGATAGCGTTGATCTGGGGCCTGGCAAAGTCAAATAAGACGGCGCTGATAAAATCGCCCACATAAAATATATAATACAATAACAGCGCTGATCCGACCCCTAAGGGGATATGCCAAAACCTTAGGCTGAGCCGGTTTAGCCGGTCCCTTGCCAACACCAATGCGGATATGGCCAACACACCGGTTGCGCCCGTCATAAGCCACCAGAAATTGATCAGTGGCGCTGCCCGCGGTGAGAAGAGCGCGTAGCAAAATACCGTGGCCAGACCGGTAAGTACGATAACCGCGCGCATGACTATGGAGCCCGCTCCACCATAAGAAATGCCGGCCGCTCGTGAAGCGGCGGGGCTATTCTCGCATCTGGGACCTGTAGGGGCGACTCGGCGAGGTGAACGTGGAGCATATCCTCGTCAAACCGGACGGCGCTAATGCTAAATGACATAGTTAATTCTTTGTTATTCCTTCCGTTCCATCACAATTCGTACAGCCGTTTCAGTTATGACCACAAAATTCTCTGCGAGTTGGTCAGAATATCGTTCCAAGAGCCCATGCAAAGCAGCAATTGTTTTCATGGGCTGCTCATTCGCAAGACGTAATAGAATCACTCCTGAATGTGGTCGCTTATGTCGAAAAACCATTTCACCGAAATCTTTATCATTTGTGATGAGAATTCTCTCCTCGGACTGTGCCTTATTCAAGACGAAGGTATCACTTTCTCCCCGATAATCTTCGTAAACCGAAGAGACGTCATGGCGTTGCTTCGTAAGCCAGTCTGCTACCGAAGGACCTACATTTTCATCCACCAGGAATCGCAATTATTCGACCACGGTAACTGTTGGCACAAACGTCGTATCTTCAAGAGCTTCGGTGGCAAATAGCAAGCAAGCCTGGATGTCATCATGGGTCAGACCTTCATACTCGCTCACGATCTCGTTCTCCGTCATCCCACTAGCCAGCAAACCGACAATATGCTGAACTGTTAGCCTCGTTCCACTGATGACAGGCTTGCCGACCATAACTTTGGGATTCATGGTAATACGTTTTAGAAGTTCACTTTTTTCCATTTCTCGGTTCTCCTTTTAGCCTCAGCAGGCCGTCTACCCCCCAATATCCTTCCTATGAAAGCCACCAGGAAAATCTATTCGGGCGCAGTTCTCATAAACCTGCCTGGCAGCGTCATTCAGATTATCTCCGGTGGCAACCACGTTCAGGACCCGTCCGCCGCTGCTGAGCAGCTGTCCGTTTTCCTCCCTTGTACCGGCGTGAAAGAGAATGACATCATCGTCAAGGTTTCCGAGTCCGGTTATTGGTAGGCCTTTTTTATATTGCCCGGGGTAACCCTTGGCCGCCAGCACCACGGAAATGGCCGCTCCCTGTTTTACCCGATTATCAACGGGTACATGGCCCTCGAGGGCAGCATCGATCAGGTCGTAGAGCGGTGAACCCAGAAGTGGCAGCACAACCTGGGTTTCAGGGTCGCCCATGCGCACGTTAAACTCGATCACAAACGGCTCGTTATCTATGATCATCAGTCCGGCATACAGTACGCCCACATAGGGGCTCCCACGCTGGCGCATCCCATCCAGAGTTGGCTGAATGATGGTAGCGGAGATCTCTTCCAGCAAATCGGCGCTAGCCAGCCGTGATGGCGCTATGGAACCCATGCCGCCGGTATTGGGGCCTTGATCGCCGTCGTAGGCACGCTTGTAATCCTGGGCGGTACCGATAATGTTGAAATTCTTGCCGTCGCACAGGGCGAATACCGACATTTCCGTCCCCACCAGGCACTCCTCAACGGAAAGCGATCTCCCTGCGTCGCCAAATGACCGGTCATCGAAGAAACGGGCCAAGGCCGCCTCAACCTCCGATTCAGAGTGGCACACGATAACACCCTTGCCGGCCGCCAAGCCGTCGGCTTTCAGCACCACGGGAAGGCCCAATTGCTCAACTGCCGCCCAGACCTCCTCCCTATTGCTGCATGGCATGTAAGCCGGTTGCGGGATACGATATTCGTGCATGAACTGCCGGGCAAACAGCTTGCTGGCTTCCAGCTGGGCCGCCGCTCTGCCGGGACCGAAAATTTTTTGATTGGAGCCCTGAAAATCATCGACGATGCCCGCCGCCAGGGGGGCCTCCGGTCCAACAATGGTCAGATCGATACGTTCGCTTCTTGCAAACTCGATCAGGGCCTGGTGATCGCCGTTATCAAGGCTTACATTAGTGCCAAGCCGGGCAGTACCGGGATTACCCGGCGCACAGTAGATCTCGTGCCTGGCTTCCCCAGCCAATGACCAGGCCAGAGCATGCTCCCGGCCACCACTACCAATGATCAGTATTCTAGCCAACGGGAATCGTCCCTTTCAAATCATGTTTCTTTTC
>DAOWIJ010000154.1 GCA_030640955.1 Fidelibacterota bacterium | reverse complement strand
CAGCATCCACTATAATACTTGCACAATGTTAACTGATACCTTACATTACACCTGATGAACCTCAGGCTGTCAGCGCTCGCAATACCCGCCGCCCTGCTAGCCCTCATGCCATAATCGAATCTGGCCGCCTGCTCAAGCGTGCGGATAAGCTCCCATTGGGCCAAAGCTTCGAGAACCGGAACAAAGTCGTAGTTCAGCATCTTGGCCATGGTAGACATCGTTCGAGAGAAGTGGAGATTGCTCACACACACTTAGTAGTGAATGCAGCGGTAACAACTGCCAAGTTCGCCGTTGCACTTGCACGAGAAAGACGCTATGTACCGCAATGAAGGAAGCCAATGAACAGCAAATCATCACAATTCGTGGAGTTAGTTCGAGGAAGTAAATTGAAGCATCCTACCCAACAGGGCTTTTCAATTGCAGCGTGGGGAAAAGCCTTTGCTAATTGTGGGGATAAAAGCAAACCAGGAATAAACCTATATGAGGCAGGTATTTGGGCATATTCTAAATTTGAATCGATTCGCAGCAGTTTGCGCAGTTTAGACCTTAGTCATACTAAAGAGAGCATATTTCGAAAAATGGTGATTGGGCACTTGAACCGAACTGTGAAGGTTTTATTTAATTATATTGATGATATCTCGAATGACCGCAAGCTCCTCCTATCGCAGGAACTTATTCAGCTCAAAATCGATGCTAGCAAACTATCAGCTCCCCTTGATCCCGATTCCATTATGGAGTTTACAACTGATGGTGCGCGATACCCATTATCAATTAATGCTACAACAAAGGTTAATAACTATAAAGCCGTTAAATTAGATGACATTGAGATACTAAGACGACTGAAGGGCATAGTGCTTCTGGGGCAGCTTTATGATGCTGTTGAAAATTTGTGGAATGAAATACTATGGAATTCGTGGCATTTTCTGAAAATGGAGAAAAATGATTTAATACATCCTTCAGAAGATGCTATTTCAGTTAATAGAACTGTTTCCGAATATCGTCGCCAATCGCTCTTACTGCAGGATGTTCAAAATGCTGTCTACGCTTGGCGAAGTAAATTCACTGAATATGACAAGAAAACATTAGCCCATGCACCCATAATCCGAATTGAAGGCTCTGGTAAGAATAAGAGATATTTTCTGGAAGAAACACTGTATTCTGCTGATAATCCTCCAATGTCCCTCATCGGTAGGTTACTTGCTGTTGAATCCTATTATGAAGGTCTGATGGACGAGGAATTACCATCGCTCCCTGGAATTACGCTGTTTGACTTACTGAACGCATGGGAAATTCTTGAAGCAATAGCTAACGCTCACATTGATCGATTCCCAAAAAGTAGCGAAGTGTTTAAAATAAATAAACTTATGCAATATGCTCCAAAGATTAAAAAGTCAGATATAGTGCATCTAATCGCGCGAGGGCATGATATATCACACAGGAAAGCAACCACGATATTTTCTTTTCTTACTTTTGTTCCAAACCCTCGTTCGGAGCTCTGGTCATCACCGATTGTGAATCTCGAGAATGATTGGCATACGATCGCCATTGGCCCCGTACTGCATGGGAACCGGTTACGCATACTCGAGTCTTTAATGCGTCGCGGCGGTGTGGATTTATCTAAGCGGGGCACGCTATTTGAAAAGGATTGCCGCGACCGTTTATCTAGAGCCCTATCTGCAAATCCGATACTTGATTCCGCTGAAATACACCCAAATTCTTTTACTTTAAAGACATCGGGAGAAAAAGAAGAAATTGATCTAATTATTAGGATAGAAAAAACCATTCTTATTGTAGAAGCAAAATGTCTCCTATTTCCTGCTGAACCACTCGAATACTTTAATTACTTTGATACTCTCAATCAGGCATGTACACAGATCAAACGGAAAGCAGGTTTCGTTGAAAAACATATTGAACTATTTCTGGAAAGTCTTAAATGGACGAATGACATACAAGTCCAAGATATAAAACTGGTGCCCATTGTATTGGTAAATCAACCTATTGGTGCAGGATTAGTGATAAATGCTATACCAATAATAGATATAAGAGTAATATCTTTGTATTTGCGCCAGTCGAAGTTGGAGCACTTTGTTTTATTTGATGAGAAAGGTAAGAAACAATTTATTGGTAAGGAGACAAATCTCTACGAATCTAAAGAACAAGCGAGCGAGAATATACTTTCTTATCTATGCAACCCTCCTCAAATTGAGATGCTTAAACGTTTCATTAAAATTATGAAATATCCCTCGCCAATGATCGATGGTTTAGATAAACCATGGATTTTTCTAAATCCGGAAGTACAACTCCCAATACCGGAAGAAACTGTCAGGGATGGCTAATCTAAGCCATTTGGAGAATTGTTAATGTGTTTCCATGGGCTAAAGTGATACAACCACATACCCTAAATACTCCTTAAGGAATCTCAAGCTCTGACCTTCCCGTAGACCAGCAGCGGCTCGATGCCCTGGGCGACAACCTCTTTGGTAATAACGCAGCGCCGGACACCATCCAGTGATGGCAGCCGGTACATGAGATCCAGCATGGAGGCCTCCAGAATGGACCGCAGGGCCCGGGCGCCGGTCTTGCGCTCCAATGCCTGACGGACGATCTCCTCTAACGCGTCGTCCTCGAACTCCAGCTCGGTTTCCTCCATGGCGAACAGTTTTTTGTACTGCTTCAACAGGGCGTTCTTGGGCTCGGTCAGGATGGCCAGCAGGGCGCTCTCGTCCAGTTCCTCCAGGGCGCGGGCTACGGGCAGGCGGCCCACCAGTTCAGGGATCAGGCCGAAGCGCACCAGGTCTTCCGGCTCCACCTGCTGGAGCAGGGCCGTTATTTCGTGCTGCGCCTTGTCTTTCAGGTCGGCCTTGAAGCCCATGGAGGCCGATTCCACCCGGTGCTGGATGATGGTCTCGATGCCTTCAAAGGTGCCGCCGCAGATGAACAGGATATCCCGGGTGTTGATATTGATCAGCTCCTGCTCGGGGTGCTTGCGGCCCCCCTTGGGTGGCACGGAGGCGATAGTGCCTTCCAGTATTTTCAGCAGCGCCTGCTGCACCCCTTGGCCGGAAACATCCCGGGTGATGGAAATATTGGAGTCCTTGCGGCTGATTTTGTCCAGCTCGTCAACGTAGACGATGCCCCGCTCGGCCCGGGCGATATCAAAATCGGCGGCCAGCAGGAGCCGCAGCAGGATGTTCTCCACGTCCTCACCCACGTAGCCGGCCTCGGTGAGGGCGGTGGCATCGGCAATGGCGAAGGGCACGTTCAGGAAGCGGGCCAGGGTCTGGGCGATGAGAGTCTTGCCGGTGCCGGTGGGTCCTATCAGCAGGATATTGCTTTTCTCGATCTCCACGTCGTCATCATTGACCAACCGGGATTTGATGCGCTTGTAATGATTGTACACGGCCACCGCCACCGTTTTCTTGGCCTGCTCCTGCCCGATGACGTAGCGGTCCAGCTCGGCCTTGATGCCATCTGGCCGGGGCAGCTTTTCAAGGGCGGTGTCCTTGGCCTGGCGGTGGTTCTGTTGCACGACTTTGGCAGAAGCCCAGACGCAGCTGTCACAGATATCGGTAGCTTGTGGTGCGGCTACCAGCATTTCGACCTGATCAGCAGGGCGGCCGCAGAACGAACAGCGCCTGCTCACATCATCGCCGGGGCTATGTTTCTCTTCGTCAGACATCAGGTCCTCTGGTCCAGCACCTCATCGATGAGGCCATACTTCAAAGCCTCCCCCGACGACATGAAGAAATTGCGGTCCGTATCCTTTTCCACCCGCTTGAGGGCTTGCTTGGTCCGTTTGGCAAGCAGTTTTATCAATTGAGTTTTAAGCTTGACGATCTCGGTAGCTTGAATTTCGATATCGGAGGCCTGGCCCTCCACTCCACCCATGGGCTGGTGGATCATCACCCGCGAGTTGGGCAAGGCCGAGCGCTTGCCCGGTGCTCCCGCTGCCAACAGTAAGGCCCCCATGCTGGCCGTCTGCCCCATGCAGATGGTGGCCACGTCAGGTTTGATGAAATTCATGGTGTCAAAAATAGCCATACCGGAGGTTACTATCCCGCCAGGGGAATTCAGATACAGGTAGATGTCTTTTTCCTGGTCTTCCGCCTCCAGAAACAGCAGTTGGGCGATGATCAGGCTTGCTACCGTATCATCGATAGGCGTGCCCAGGAAGATGATGCGTTCCTTGAGCAGCCGGGAGTAAATATCGAAGGCCCGCTCGCCACGGGGGCTCTGCTCCACGACCACGGGTACCAGCATGTTGTTACGTTCGTTCATGATACCTGACTTGCCTTCCTCAGTTCACTGGAGGGTTTGTGCTCCGTTTTAATCTTGGCGTAGGTTTTCAGCTTTTCCATCAGTTGCCCGGAAGTGAGCTCCTCTTTCATATTTCTGCGATTCTCAGGACGCCGGTAATAATTGCGTATCTGTTGGCCGGAGCTTTCGTCATCTGCGATCAGCTCATCGATTTTCTGCTGCACGGCCTCATCATCTACTGATATTTCCTCCACTTCCAGCAGCGCCTTGCGCAGGAGATACCACTTGATGTTCCAGTTAATCGAGGCCAGGTGCTCGGCCTTCAGGGCCTCCCGGTCAATACTTTCAGGAGGATGTCCCTCCTTTTCCAGATCGCTTACCAGGTTTTCCAGGTAGTTTTCCACCATGGAGGCAGGCGCTTCCAGTTTGGCATTGCGTACAAAGTGATCAGCAATGGAGCGGGTCAGGCGCTGCTCGGATTCGCGATCATAGGCCGTTTGAATCCGGCGGCCCAGCTCCACCCGCAGTTCCGCCACGGTTTCGGCTTTCACATCGGACTGTTTGGCAAAGGCGTCATTCAGTTCCGGCACAATCCGCTCACTGATCTGGCGGGCCGTCACCTCATAATAGATGGCCTCACCAGTCTCGCCGGCTAATTTTACACGCCGGGTGTCTCCCGGATTAGCTCCCTTCAGGTTAGCCAGGTTTTCACCGCCAAAAGGACCATCGGCTGTCAGATGGATGTACTGGTTTTCAATTTTACGGCCAATCAGCGGAGCGCCGCCGGCATCCACCTCCTGCAGGTCCGCCAGTATAAAATGATTATCGTCTGCCCCATCTTCGACAGTTCTCAACGTCGCCTGGCGGAGTTGCAAGTCTTCAACCGCCTTGTCAATATCGTGATCGTCCATATCGAAGATGACCTGATGTAATTTCATTCCCTTTGCATAGGTGGGCAGCGACACCTCCGGTTCGATCTCGAAAGTAGCCACGAACCGCAGGGTGCCGCCCTCATGAAAATGCACCCCCCTGATGGCAGCCTGATTTATGGGCTCGAGACCGGCGGCGTCAATTCCGGCCAGGTAGTACTCCTGGATGACGCTTTCCGTGAAATCGGCTTCAGCCGCGGCGCCAAACTGTTTGCGCACCAGCTGGGCCGGCATTTTCCCTTTCCGGAAGCCGGGCACTTTGATGCGACTCGCAAATTTCTTAAGGAATTGCTGATATTTATCCTCCAGCTCTTCCCAGGGGACTTCAACGGCAAGCTGCCTGGTAAAACTATTGATTGCTTTCACATCATTTTGCACTTTAAGCATATTCCTATATTTTTCAGCATGACACGCTGATGAAACTTACTACTGCCTACCGGCCCCATACAGCCTGATTGACAAGTCAGCCTTCCCTTGAGCCGCCGCAAGTACTTATCTAATAATCGCCGGATTGCCTGAAAAAAATGTACGCCGCGTAAATCACAACCCCGGCTACCACAATATTAAGGCCGCTCAGCAGCAGATATTCGCTGCCTCTGACGGCAAAAGTATAGTAGACCAGCCCTCTAACTGCTACCAGCAGGCAAAAAAGAGCGGCAGCCACTAACGTGATCAGATGGAACCGGATAAATCTCATCTCAGGATTCCGCGGCTATCATGGCAGGCGTGAAAGTATGATAAGTGGAAAGAATATCAGCCAGACCAGGGCCAGATAATTCCAGTATACCCCTGAAATCTCCAGACTATGTAAAGCAAATCCTGCATCAGTGGCGTTGTCTTGTTTTCTGCTCCACTGCCGGGCTAACAGGGCCCACCCGATAACTAGGTGTAACAGCATTATCCCTGACGCGGCGTAATAATAATCGGTGATCAACCATCTGCCCGGCTTGATGCCGGCCTCATAATGGGCATATAGATCGAAGGCCGCCATGCTCAGAAAAAGCGCTCCCGCCAGCAACGACAAACCCAGGTTGGTAAGGTAACTTTTGATCCGGCCGGCCTTCAAGGCCAGCCAGGCCTGCCCCAGCATTGCCAGGGAAATTATCAGCACCAGGGCATTAAAGATTGCCAGGGGCAGGACCAGCGACACAGCCGTTACCGGCCACAGCACTTCGGTAAACAGGTGGATATGGATATAGACAGCGAGAAGACCCACAAACAGCAGGCTTTCGAATCCCAGTAAGATCCATAATCCCAGCCAGTCGCTCTTAATTTTATTTCCGGTCAGGGTCATCCTTTTCCTGCTGATAGTTGGCTTTAGGCCGGTACTGCGGTACACTTTCCTGTTTTCACCCGGAACCGGAATATCGGTCGGGGCGGTCAAATACTCTGGGGGTTGACCCAAAACCGGTGTTTCCACCCGGTGGAGTTGTCTGCCATTCCAGGGTCGTAGCTTTCCAGGGATCGGCGCCGGCCGGTGTACCCCGAACGAGGCTATAAAGCAGGTTTATTATGAACACTGCTTGAGACGCCAGGACAAGCCAGAGGCACCAGTTGATCAGGCCCCAATATTCCAGCGCTGTACCGGGTACACCCAGGCTTTTTTCCCGGGTCAGCAGGTCCGCCGTCAGGCCAAGCCCTCCCTGGGTCTGCAGCAGACCGGCCGCTATCATCAGAAACACCAGTGTGCCCCAGAAATGAACTTGCCCCAGGGGCTCATCAAGCAGTCGACCACTGACCCTGGGAAACCAGTGATAGACACCGGCGAGAAGTCCTATCAGGACAATTGGCAAGGTCAGGTAGCGCAGGTGCCTGATAACAAGCAGCGGTTCGCTCAGTATCAACCCATTTGCAGGCTTGCCCAGCGGCAGACTGATAAATGCAGCGCTCAATACCAGAATCAGAAATGCCAGGGAAAACAGGGTGGAACTGCGGAAGCGAACCACCTTTGCATTAAGCGCCAGGGCCAGCAGGCTTAATCCTGTCACTACTGCAATGCTGCCCGTTACTGCTGCTTGCGCGTTAAACCAGTAAGGTATGGTTATCCCGCCAACGGTTAAATAGATATGCTGCAGCCAGGTCAGGCAGGTGAAAACAGGTATGGCGGCAATCAGATATACCAGCCACCGGTAGCTGTTGGACTGCCGGCGCCGATTGGTAAGCAGTATTTCCGCCACAAATCCGAATACAGGCAGATAGAGCAGCAGCGCCGCCACGTGCGAAAACATCCAGGGCAATTCACGCCATACACCGGAACTTGCCTGAGCAAAGATGACCGTCTGCGTTTCCGGGCCGGGATCACCGAATCCCAAAACCGATATTGCGGCGGCCTCGTCAGCAATTAACAAGCCTGTCAAGCTCAAGGCCGGGGCTGACAACAGCACAATTGTTATGGATGCCGACAGTTGCGTCCATACCGTCAGGGGCAGCTTGCTCCACGTCATAGCGGGAATTCTGTACATGATTACCGTAACGATAATATTGATTGCCAATGCCGTCAGCGCGAGGATGGCCAAAAAAACTCCCAGCTGGAACAATAGCCGACCGGGGAACACAGGTAAGCCGCTGCCGATCATCTGCCAATATCCCACGATTGAGAGTATGCCTGCCAATACATACAACCATAATGCGGTGCGTTGCGCTTGCTTGAATGCCATGTTCGGGGAGCCGATCTGCAGAGGCACCAGGTAGGTCCCCAACCCACCGATGGACATCGCCATGGCGCCCAGCAGAACCACAACCAGTGCACCGGCGGCGTCCAAGCCGTGGTAGACAGCCGGCATAAACAGGTTATCACTGCCCAGCAACCAGGCAGCCACAGGCAGAGGCTCTCCCGGGAGGGCAAAAAGGTTCCGGGACCGGGCCTGCAACACAACCCCGCCCACGATCATCAACGCGCTTACCAGGAAGAACTGAAGAGCGACTGCCTGGTGGTCGGTTGAGATCAGATAGCGGCGGGCAAATGACCGGATTTTATCCACAAACAGTCTTGCCATCTATCAACATTCGTGCGTTCACTGAGGTATTTCCCGATTGGCCATGTTCCAGGTTTAACCTTTACTCGACCCCATTAGGCGATTTATCTTTGGAGCAGCATTCATTGATTACCGGGGGGATTTTACCCCGCTAAGCTAACGTACTGCAATGGGAAGTAACACACATGACTACTGGAAGTGTTGAAGACCGGCAGCTGCTGGCGCTGCGCGAAAAGATCGACCTGATCGATGGGGAATTATTCAAGCTCTTTGCCGACCGCATGGCAATCGTGCGTCAGATTGGCGCGCTCAAACAGGAATATGGATTGCCTCTCAAAGACCCGGTTAGAGAGGCCGTGTTGAAAACACGCCTGAAGGACTCCGCGGCAGATGTTCTGGAACCGCGGCACGTGGAACAGCTGGCCCGGGCGATTATCGAAATCTCTCGGGATATCCAGGAGGAGACCAATACTTGAGCAACAAATATCGTTTTTTAAATCTCTTGCTCATCCCTAACTGATCCAGATAATTTTGCCATCCCTTGATCAAGAATACGCTTATAGGAGACTCTGCATGAACCCGCCTAAAAAAGAAAAAGCCAAACGTTCCTCTGATCGTCGCGACGAAAATGATCGCCGAGAGGCTAATGCTCCCACTGAGGAGGAACGCCGGGCAGAAGAGAGCCGCCGCTCCCAGGCTGATCGACGCGAGGGCTGTGAATAATAACCGCACAGCAAAGATAATTACTGACAACGTGTTCCTCATCCCATAAATTCGGCGGTCGTGAAAAAGATAGTGGTAAATCGATTTAACTATTACTACTGGTGGATTACACCCGAGGGTTGGTAGTGCAACCGTAGTAATTATTACACATTCATGCACCGTCAACCCTGTTCGTAAGAACGGGGTTTTTTTTACTGTGAAGGTCGGACAGATTTGAATCATGATGGACTTTGAGACATTCAGCCAGTTAGCAAAGGCGTATCCCGCCGTGCCCGTCTACCGTATCGTATTGGCAGACTTGCTGACTCCGGTCTCGGCTTATATGCGCCTCTCACAGGCCTACAATCCGGCTATACTATTGGAGTCGGTTGAAGGGGGACGCCAGTTCACCAGGTATTCCTATGTCTGCGTGAATCCCCGCGAGCAGCTTGATAATGCCGCCGGCCGGACCACTTTGAAAAACGGTGACGGTACACAGATTCTGGATCAACCATTATTGCAATACATCAAAGAAAACCTGGCAGGGTATAGCGTGCCTGCTTTGCCTGAGGTGCCCAGTTTTTGCGGCGGCTGGGTGGGCTATCTGGGCTACGAGACGGTAACCTGGTCCGAGGATATTCCGGTGCATCAGGCTGCCGAAGGCGATTTGCCCGATGCGGTCATGCTCCTGTTTGAGACGATTATGGCTTTCGATCACCTGAAGAATGAGATAGTGGTCTGCCATACCACGCGCATCGATTCTTCGCGCCCCCTTAAGGATCAATATGATGCTGCGATGGCTCTTGTGGATCAGGTGGGTGACGCCCTGCACGCTGACATCGACTACCAGACCAAGGCCGCAGCCGGTAATGGAGAAATCGCCTCCAATTTCAGCCTAAAAGAATTCAAATCCGCCGTTGATAAGGCGCGGGAGCATATTTACGCCGGGGATGTTTTCCAGCTGGTGCTCAGTCAGCGGTTCGAGCGCGCTACGGCCGCCGAGCCCATTACCATCTACCGTGCCTTGCGGAATATCAATCCTTCGCCGTATATGTTCTGCTACCAGCTGGGCGAGTTCACCATTATTGGCGCTTCACCGGAGTTGCTGGTCAAGGTTGACGACAGCGTAATGACCGTAAGGCCCATCGCCGGCACCCGTCCGCGCGGTAAAGACGCCAGGGAAGACGGGCGCCTGGCCGAAGACCTGCTGAGTGATGAGAAGGAACTGGCCGAGCACCTCATGCTGGTGGACCTGGGGCGTAACGATGTGGGCCGGGTCAGCGAGTTCAACTCGATCAATATTCAGGATTTCATGAAGGTGGAGTACTACAGTCACGTCATGCATCTGGTGAGCGGTATTCGCGGCCAACTGGCTAAAGGCAACGATATCTTTCAGGCCCTCACGTCGGGCTTCCCGGCCGGTACGGTTACAGGAGCGCCCAAAATCCGGGCCATGGAGCTGATCAATGAGCTGGAGCCGGACCGGCGCGGGATTTACTCCGGCGCGCTGGGCTATTTCGATTTTCACGGCAACCTGAATACGTGCATCGCCATTCGAACATTGGTCTATAGAGACGGTAAGGTCATTTTTCAGAGTGGGGCCGGTATCGTGGCCGACTCCGACCCCGGCCGGGAGTACGATGAAACCTGGAATAAGGCCCGGGCTATTATGCAAGCTGTCGATTTTGCCGAACGGGGACTGGAATGATCCTGGTTATCGATAACTACGATTCTTTCACCTACAACCTGGTACAGTATATCGGGCTGGTCCGCAATGACATCCGGGTGGAGCGTAATGACCAGATTAGCGTTGATGAAATTGAGGCCTTGACGCCCGAAAGGATTGTCATCTCACCGGGACCGGGCCGCCCAGAAGACGCTGGAATATCCATTGAACTTGTTCGTCAGCTTGGTGCAGGCATACCCATCATGGGTGTCTGTCTCGGGCACCAGGTCATTGCCGCGGCTTTTGGCGGCCGGGTGGTAAGGGCGCCTGAAATCGTGCACGGCAAGACTTCGGCCATTGCACACCAGGGTGATGATTTATTCCACGGACTGGACACGCCCTTCCAGGCTACCCGGTATCATTCGTTAATTGTTGAGGAAGATAGTCTGCCGGAAGAGCTGACCGTGACCGCCCGGACCGCCAATAACCTGATTATGGGGCTTCGCCACAAGGCATATCCACTCCTGGGGGTGCAGTTTCACCCGGAATCCATTCTAACCGATCAGGGCCCTAAAATAGTGGCCAATTTTCTAACGAGGATATCATGAAGGAATTACTTGACCGTGTCATCCACCGGCAGGACCTATCCATGGAAGAAGCCCGTGACCTCATGTTCCGCATCATGTCGGGGGAATTCAGCGACATCCAGATCGCCGGCTTCCTGATGGCCTTGCGCAGCAAGCGGGAAACCCCTTCGGAAATCGCCGGTTTCGTCCAGGCCATGCGCGAGAAAATGGTTAAGGTCCCCATTCAGGTTGATGCCATCGATATGTGCGGCACCGGCGGTGATGCACTGGGCACCTTTAACGTTTCGACGGCTGCATCCTTCGTGGTGGCGGGAGCCGGCGTTCCGGTTGCCAAACATGGCAACCGCTCCATCACCAGCAATTGCGGTTCGGCGGATGTATTGGATGAGCTTGGTGTGGATATAGCCCTGCCGCCGGAGAAAGTTGCCCGGGCCATCGAGGAGATCGGCATCGGTTTCATGTTCGCGCCGTCCCTGCACCCCGCCATGAAGCACGTCATGCCCGCCCGCAAAAGCCTGGGTGTCAGGACAGTGTTCAACATCCTGGGGCCACTATGTAACCCGGCCGGTGTGCGCCGTCAGGTGATCGGCATTTTTCATGGCCGACTCACCGATACTGTCGCCAAGGTGCTGGCCAAGCTGGGATCTGAACACGCCTATATCGTGCATGGTGAAGATGGTCTTGACGAGCTAACCACTACCACTTCGAGTAAAGTAAGTCACCTGTTGCCTACAAGTATTATTAAATCGTCGGTTATCAATCCCCGGGAGCTGGGCTTTGAGCACTCCACCCTGGATGACCTGCAAGGCGGTACGCCGAAGGATAATGCCCGTTTGATCCGTGATATTCTGGCTGGTCAACCGGGGCCCAAACGTGATATAGTGGTGCTGAACGCCGCAGCCGGACTTCTGGTAGGAGGTAAAGCTGCTACCCTGAAGGACGGGGTTCAATTGGCTGCCGGGAGTATCGACAGTGGCAAAGCGCTGGAGACCCTGGACAAACTGGTGGCATTCAAATAATGAGCATTCTGAACGAAATAATAGCCCATAAACGCCATGAGGTGGAGCGGGCCAGCGCCCGTGTGCCGCTTGACCGGTTGCCTTCACGCACGTCCAAAGTGCGCAATTTTGCCGGCGCCTTATCCGGAGGCCCGCTAAAGGTAATTGCTGAAGTGAAACTGCAGTCACCTTCACGCGGTCCTATCCGTCCGGGAGCCGACCCTGCCAAGCTGGCCCGGAGCTATGCCAACGTCATGGTAGATTCACCAGCCGGAGTTGAGCAT
>DAOWIJ010000109.1 GCA_030640955.1 Fidelibacterota bacterium | reverse complement strand
GAGGTGGAGGGGCATTGGCCATGGGAAAAAGCGAAAAATGACGTCACGAATTAGGCTTTACTCGCTACTGCTCGATTATCATATAATAAACTGTCACTTTCGAAAACAGTTGATGTCCTTGAGATAACTCAATTGCTGAAAGATCGTCTTTCAGAACTTGGATATAATACCCTCGGGGATGTCCTAAATGCATCTGAAAGTGAACTCCAAGAGGCTTATTACGTCGGTCCTATACGATCGAGAAGGATGCGCAACGCAGCGAACGCAGCAGTCCTCGAGTATCTTTCCGGGTGAGCAGTTACTTCATTTGAGGTGACCATGATCACGCCTATTATCCATCAGATGCCGACGAATAACATACAATACAAAATGTCTTGTTGATGGGTAGATTGGATCTGTACAGCGACCAGCGCCAGCGTGCCAGGGATGCTGCTTTCAGGCTTCTGGCCGTCAGGGCGCGTACCGCTGCCGAGTTGAAGTCACGACTGCTGCAAAAGGGATTTGCCGCTCAACTGATCGAACAGACGCTGACCGATTTCCAGGCCAAAGGCTACCAGAGTGACGAGGAATTCGCCCGCCTCTTCGCGCGGGAGAAGCAGCGGTCATCAGGGTGGGGACCGGCCCGTATCCGGAGGGAGCTGACTGCCCGGGGGGTTAAAAACAGTCTGGTGGAAAAGACGCTGACTGAGCAATTCGACGGTGTCGACCTGACTGAGAGCGCCTACCGGGCGGCCGCAAAAAAATGGCGTTCCATGCAGGGAACCGCTGGGGCGACGCGGAAACGCAGGCTGACCGGTTTCCTCCAGCGCCGGGGTTACGTATGGGAGACCATTAATGCTGTTATGAACAAACTGTTAGAGGAAGATGCGAGTCATCAGGTAAAATGAAGACCGGGCAGGAAATACGGCAGGATTTCATCGATTTCTTTAAAGGCAAGGAGCATCATTTCGTGCGCAGCAGTCCCGTTGCGCCCCTGGACGATCCTACCCTGCTGTTCACCAATGCCGGCATGAACCAGTTCAAGCCCATATTCCTCGGTCTGGAGGAGGCTCCCTATGCACGCGCCGTCAACAGCCAGAAGTGCATCCGGGTCTCGGGAAAGCACAACGATCTTGAGGAGGTGGGTGTGGATAACTACCACCACACTTTCTTCGAGATGCTGGGGAATTGGTCCTTTGGCGACTACTACAAGGCGGAGGCCATCAAATGGGCCTGGGAGCTGCTCACGGATGTATGGGGCCTGGACAAGCGCCGCTTATGGGCCACGGTCTACCAGTCCGACGATGAGGCCGCCCGATTGTGGTCGGATGTAACCGATATCGGCCCCGACCAGATACTGAAGTTCGGTGAAAAGGATAACTTCTGGGAAATGGGTCCCACCGGTCCCTGCGGCCCCTGTTCGGAAATCCACTATTACGACGGGCCGGACATGAGCCTGATGAAGGCAGAGGGAATCAACACTAGGCCTGATTACAAGGAGCTGTGGAACCTGGTGTTTATCCAGAACAACCGCCTGGAGAACGGCGCCCTTGAAGACCTGCCCGCCAAGCACGTGGATACTGGTGCGGGATTGGAACGCATAGTGGCTGTTCTTCAGGGGCATACATCCAATTACGCCACCGATCTTTTCACGCCCATAATTCAACAGATCGAGCAGCTCACAGGCGTGCCTTACAGTGAGGACGGGGGTGTGGCCCACCAGGTCCTGGCCGACCATATCAGGATGCTCGCGTTTTCCCTGGCCGATGGCGCCCTGCCCGGTAATGAGGGTCGCGGCTACGTGGTGCGGCGGATACTGCGGCGTGCGGCTAGGTTTGGCCGCCAGATCGGTATGCGGGAGCCGTTTATTTACAGATTGACCGAATCGGTTGCCGACGTGATGGGGGAGGCCTATCCGGAAATCAGGGAGAAGTTCAAGTTCATCCAGAAGGTGTTGAAGGCGGAAGAGTCCGCCTTTGGCGAGACCCTGGATCGTGGACTAGAGGTCTATTCGAATATGGTTTCAGGGCTAAAGAAAGGCGCTACCCTGAAAGGTGAAGACGCTTTCAAGCTGTACGACACCTACGGATTCCCGCTGGACCTGACCCAGCAGATGGCCCGTGAACAGGGTCTGGCGGTGGATGAGGCCGGGTTTGACGCAGCTATGACGCTGCAGAAGGAGCGCGCTCGCGGCGCCGCCAAAGATCAGGCCGAGCTGAAGGATATTCCCTGGGAGACCGCCAGCCCGGGCACGGGAAGCACCTTTGTGGGATACGAATCGATTGAGTGCGCGGCCACCATCCGCAAATACCGGATTATCCATGAAAAGACCTGCCAGTTAAAGCTGGACATTACCCCCTTTTACGCCGAAGCAGGTGGGCAGGTTGGGGATAAAGGCGTAATAATGGCTGACGATTTCCTGTTTGAGGTAAAGAATACCTTGAATATGCTGGTGGATGGCCAGCCGGAGATAGTGCATATGGGCCAGGTGCGCCGGGGCAAGCTTGAGAAACAATCATCAGTGACTGCCAGAGTTGATGGCCAACTGCGCCAGGCTACCCGGCTCAATCACACGGCCACCCATTTGATGCACGCCGCGCTGAAGCAGCTGCTGGGGGACCATGTGCACCAGGCCGGTTCACTGGTAGAACCCGAGCGCCTGCGATTTGACCTGACCCATTATGAGAAGATCGGCGCGGACGAAATTTCCGAGATCGAAAATATCGTGAACGATGAAGTGCTGAAAAACCTGCCGGTAGAAACAACCATCATGGCTTATGATGAAGCCAGGGAATCCGGAGCAATGGCCCTGTTCGGTGAAAAATATGGCGATGAGGTGCGGGTGGTGGATGTGCCGGGATTCAGCCGCGAACTGTGCGGCGGCACCCATGTTGCCCTTACCGGCGACATCGGCGCTTTCAAAATCGTATCGGAATCAGCGCTGGCCGCCGGCGTGCGCCGGATCGAAGCGGTGACCGGCAGGGCAGTGATCAGCTGGTACGACCAGCTCGTGGCCCGGTTAACCGCCGACGGCGCCAGGCAGAAGGACCGTATCAAGGCGCTGGAAAAGGAATTGAAGGCCGCCTCGAAAGCCAGCGCCCACGATTATGTTGAGGAACTGGTGGCGCAAGCTGTC
>DAOWIJ010000233.1 GCA_030640955.1 Fidelibacterota bacterium | reverse complement strand
CGACGCATTGATATCGAAAGGTTATATCGCTTTCTTGGTCGTCCACCCGGTGCAATGGGTAATGTTGACCTGACAATTGCGGCCACAAATAAACTTGGACGACTGCGTGTTGACGGAACCGCAACAGCCAGGGATGGCATCCTGGGCAATGTGCCCTTCAACCGCTTCCGGTCGGAATTTCTATTGGCTGGTAACCGACTTGGATTCAAAACACTCGATTGGGCGACTCCAGAGGGAGGGGCCGTGGTGACCGGTGATATCATTTACCTGCATGACCCATCCAGCAACACGGGCCTGGGACGTGCAGACTCACTCCAATTTACCGGGCAAGTATCTAATTATGAATTTCATGATCTGCAAGCGTGGATGCCCTGGAGGTATGCGACAGCCGGTCTGGTTTCCGGTTCTTTTTCCGTCACCGGGACCGTTACAGATCCGGTCTACGTGGCCGACCTTTCATTTGATAACCCCAAATTTGACCTGATTACCGGTGAACGGTTGTCCGGTACCCTCAGGTATGAGAAGCAGCGGCTTCATTTTGAAAATCTGAAAATGGTGACTCGGTCGGGACAGTATACTGGAGACGGCAGTCTGCCGATGGATATTAATCCGGGAACGCCGCGTTCGGAAGTATTGGTTGCAGGTGACCTGGATATGGATCTCCGGGGCTCAACTTCCCAACTGGATTGGTTCACACCCTATTTTGCCATCGTTGATTCAGCATTGGGCGAGTATGAGCTCGATTTAAGTCTCAGCGGTTCCTGGTGGGATATCAGGCGGGATGGCAGCCTTAAGGTCAAGAACGGCCAGATAGAACTCTTTGTCATCGAGAATCCAATCGCCCAGATCGAGGGAGATGCGGTAATAGTAGACAATCTTCTCATCATCAATAGGCTGGAAGGCAAGACACCCAGGGATCCCAGCGGCCAGTTATTCCAGCGTTTGACCGGCAACTCATCGAAGCGAAAACCAGGCAAGATCCGTAGCGACGATAGATCATATCTGCAACTGGCCGGCACTATGGATATGACAGAATTCTTCCATCCCGATTTTAATCTGCGTCTGGAAGGTGAAAATGTTTACTTTGCAACAGCGCTGAAGGAGATCGAAGGTGTGGGGGCGGCCAGTTTTACGGTTACCGGTAAGGATACTATCAATCTGAGGGGTGATTTTATACCCGAACCGGGCGGATTGCTGTTTGCAATGGATTTTACAACCGATGAGGCCTATTTGGTCCCCGTACCGGACGAAGGCACGCTGATCGTGTATAACATCCGGGTCCCCTTTCATACGGGTGCCACAGTCCGGAACAGCGAAGTGGACGCAGAAGTTGAGGGTGAGATCACGTTGACTGCTGTAGGTGCGGAAGAATTCAGGTATGCCGGCACTGTGGAGATTATCCAGGGTGAAAGTTATTATGAAGGTCAGATCATCGATAACCTCCGTGGCACGATTGTTTTTGAGCCCTCGGAATTTAATCCCCAGTTCACCATTGAAGGAGTAACCGAAATACCGTACGAACAGCGAATGGAAGAAGTTACCCTGCTATTTACAGGTACCCTTGAAGAGCCTATCTTAACCTTCAATACTGATTTACCTCTAACGGATAGCGATCTGCTCTCCCTGTTGACTATAGGTGGACAAACCATAAGCGAAAGTGACCCAACATCAAAGGCCACTTCAACCATCGGCAAGATGCTGTTGCGCGAAAGCGAGCAATACGCCCGCCGGGTTTCCGGCTTAGACCGATTCAAGATACAGACCGGTGGACTGGGAGGCAGCGAGAACGGTGAAGGACTGAAAATAAATGTTGGCAAACGCATTTCCCGGAAACTTTATATAGGTTTGGATGCCGATCCAACACTGGGTTTTTATCAGTACGGGTATCATGTGTCTTACCGCCTAAGTCCCACCATGTCGCTTGAGGGATCACTAGCTCCAGGACAGTACCAGGTAAATTACCGTCTTAAATACCGATATTAGCGCCCTTACAAATAATATGAACCGGTTCTATAGGGCGATCTATCTAAGCATCTCAACGGCATTGACCATTCTTCCACTTTGGGCACAGACTGAAAACCTGCCCATAGGCGCCCTCGAAATAATCGGCAACGAGGCTATCACAAGTGATGATATCCAGGGTGTGATGAAGTTGCAGGCGGTACGCCGGTTCGGTTTCAGGGGGCAACCCTTCAGCCGCAGGGCGCTACGGGGAGACGCCCTGACTATCGAAGGTCTTTACGCCAGTCGGGGCTACCTGGAAACTGCCGTAATAGACTCCTTTGCCATCAATGATGGGGGTAGCGTTGATGTTTATCTGACCATTAAGGAAGGTCCCCAATACCTGCTTAACGCTATCGAAATCAGCGGCAACCGCACACTGGCAACTGCAGAAATAATTGAGTTCTTAGGTATTGCCGTGGGAGAACCGTTCAATCCGGTTTTAACCCGAACCCGGCTGAGAGATCTGAGCAATCACTATCAGGACCTCGGGAAACTGAATATTGATATTCTGGATGAGAAAGAGGCGGATACAGGGATACGTTTAAGCATCTACATCTCTGAGGGTCTCGATTATACCATAGGCGGGGTATCTGTATCGGGACTGAATAGCGTAGACCAAAAATATGTGCTCCGCGAGCTCCGGTTTAACCCGGGTGATAACTTCAGCAGGAGCAGGATAATTGAATCCCAGCGGCGTATATTTGAGTCCGGATTATTTAGCGCTGTGGAGATAATCCCATCCATTCGGGCACAGGAGCCGGGCATTGCTGACATTGAGATCCAGGTCCGTGAACTGGAACGCCGCAGTATCGATCTGACTGTTGGTTTTCAGCAGATCGAAGAAGAAGAAATATCCGGTGAGCCCAGCACCGGTATCAATGCCTCGGGGCAGTGGTGGCATTCCCGCTTCTGGGGAACCAGTATGCGCTCGGGGATAACCGTGGAATCAGATTTCGATCTGCGAAATCCAACTACTCCGGACCTGGGGGCATCGTGGGAATTTATCACACCCTGGACTTTTGGGATTCGTTTACCGAACTCTGTAAAGTTTTTCACCGAATTCAACCAGACTCGGAATTTCATTCGTAGCGGTATTGATGTATCATTTGTATCAAGCAGGTTCAGTCGTACACGCTGGCAGGGCGGTTTCGGGTGGGCCTTTATTCTTGCTGAACCGGATGTGTTTGATTCGGTAGCAACGGAAGGGGCTTACCGGAGTGCAAGTATCGAATATTTACATCAGGGCGTAGATAATCTGCTGACGCCCAGTAAGGGAACAATCTTCCACATCAAACCATCATTCGTTGGCACTATTGTTTCAGATGCGCCCTATTACTTTAAGCTTGAGGCAGATATTCGGCGCTATCACCCTGTCTTCAATCGCGGGGTCCTGGCTTACCGCCTGAAGGCCGGATACCTGGAGACGCTGCCTGCTGGTAATAGTGTCCATTTAGCGCCATCTATTGACCGCTTCGACCTGGGGGGCAGTACTTCCTTAAGAGGGTGGACGCGTCCCCATAACTTTTCCCCCCTGGGAGGTGTCCTGAAAGGATTATTCAACCTGGAGCTGCGATTCCCCATTATTTGGATAATAGGCGGAGAATTGTTTATGGATGGTGGCGTTTTGAGGGCCTTTGAGCAGGAGAACTACGATCAGCTCAGTTGGATATGGGGATGGGACACGGGAGCCGGGATCAACCTGCTGACACCCTTGGGTCCGATCCGGTTTGATGCCGCCAAGCCGGCCGGCCATAATGCACCTGATGGTATTACATTGCAAATGGCGCTGCTCTATACATTCTAGGATGGGAATGAGTGGATTACGGAACCAGGGATGACCTGAGGAGTACAAGCGATCAAATTGTCTCTTGAACGGCTGTTCGCCGCCGGTATAAATTTCGCCTTCCGTTTTCATAACTGCTAAAATGAGGGTATCACACATGCGTTTAATGGCAAGATCAGCCGTCCTGTGCGTAATAATCGGAATAATGGGCTGTGCTGACAATCGAACCGCTGATGAGTTATGGCAAGCTGCCGACGAGGCGATAGCAGCCCGTAAATATGCCGCTGCCATAAAGCTGCTTGGGAAAGTTGTCGAGCGTTATCCCGACGATCCACTTGCACCACTGGCACAGTTTAAAGTCGGTGATGTTTACATGAATAAGACCAATGAGGTTGAGCGGTCGGTTTCCGCTTATAACAGCACTTACGAATTGTATCCCGAGACTGAGGAAGCTGCCAAGGCCCTGTTTATGGTCGGCTTTGTAAATGCCAATTACATCGCGGACCTGGAATCCGCGGGTTCGGCCTACAAACTGTTCCTGGAACAGTACCCGAATCACGAATTGGTGGGATCGGTCCAATTTGAGCTGCAAAACCTGGGGAAGAAGGTGGAAGAGATCGAAGCTCTGAAGGGCGTGGTTGATGCCGAGTAAAAAGACCAAAGCCGCTGCCCTGGAGAATACAGACCTCCTGAGCCTGACCGATGAAATAGCCAAAGAATCAGACTACATTGATAAACTGAAGCGCGCTACCGGCGAGATTATCGTCGGACAACACGATCTGATCGAAAAAATACTCATCGCGCTGCTGTCCAAAGGGCACGTGCTGCTGGAAGGTGTGCCCGGATTAGCCAAGACCCTGATGGTCAACACTTTAGCCAGGCTCATATCCACAGGTTATCAGCGAGTCCAGTTTACGCCCGACTTGCTACCGGCCGATCTTATCGGCACACTGATCTACAATCCCAAAGAGGGTACTTTTGAAACCAGGATGGGCCCTATCTTTACCAACATTGTCCTGGCGGATGAAATCAACCGCTCGCCGGCCAAAGTGCAAAGCGCCCTGCTGGAATCGATGCAGGAAAATCAGGTGACCATCGGGAATGAGACATTCAAACTACCTGTGCCCTTCATGGTCATGGCAACCCAGAATCCCATCGAGCAGGAGGGCACCTACCCGTTGCCCGAGGCCCAGGTGGACCGCTTCATGTTCAAGCTGCTGGTAGGTTACCCGGATGCGGGAGAAGAGCTGCAAATTCTGCAACGCATGGCCGTTACCACCGATCTGCCGAAGGTAAAACCGGTGGTGAAAGCACGACAGATTATCAAGAGCCGCAAATTGATCAATGCCATTTACCTGGCGGAAAACATCCAACAGTATATTGTTGACCTGGTTACGGCAACCCGTAATCCCACCGAGGCTGGTCTAAGCGATTTGCAGGGCTTGATATCCTTTGGGGCCTCACCGCGGGCAACCATTTACATCGCCATCGCGGCCCGGGCCAAGGCCTTCTTAAATCACAGAGGCTATGTAATTCTTGATGACATCCGCGATATAGCCCGGCCCGTTTTACGGCACCGGATTTTGTTAACCTACGAGGCTGAGGCTGAAAACGTGATATCCGAAGAGATCATCGACCGATTATTCGAGACGATACCTACTCCCTGATAAGACGTGACCGGCTTGATTTATCATGATTCCTCCTGAAATACTTGAAAAAGTCCGTTTCATCGAGATTCATACCCGGCACCTGGTAAATGATATTTTCGGAGGCGAATACCATTCGGTATTCAAAGGCCAGGGGATGGAGTTCTCCGAAGTTCGGGAATACCTGCCTGGTGATGATATCCGCAGCATCGATTGGAACGTGACTGCCCGGTTTGGCAAACCTTACATCAAGCGCTTCGAAGAAGAGCGGGAACTCACCGTTTTACTGGCCGTAGATGGGAGCGGGTCTTCCATATACGGAACCGGTCAGGCCCTGAAAAGTGATATTGCCACGGAACTTGCCGCCGTGCTGGCGTTCAGCGCTATTAAGAATAATGATAAAGTGGGTCTGCTCATCTTCAGCGACCATGTGGAGAAGTTCATCCCTCCAAAGAAGGGCAAAAGCCATGTTCTGAGAGTAATCCGTGACCTGCTGTACCACGACCCCACCGGACGGCATACCCGTTTGGGCACAACCCTGGAGTACCTGTTACGGGCCCTGAAGCGGCGCAGCGTAATTTTCCTGCTATCCGATTTCCTGGATGAAGAATTTGAGATACCACTGCAACTTGTCAGCCGCAAACACGATTTGATCCTGCTCCGTCTTGAAGATACTTCCGAGCAGGAACTGCCCGCTCTGGGTCTGGTTAAATGGTACGATTCAGAAACCGGCGAGGACATCTGGCTGGATACGTCTTCAGCGGCTGTACGGAAACAGTTTGCCAGCCAGGTTGAAGAGCGTCGTGACGGTTTCGAGAAGTTCTGCCAACGCCACTCTATTGATCTGATCACAATCGATACCAGTAAGAGCTATATTAAACCTCTGATGAGTTATTTTGCGGCGAGGGCTACCAGGCATTGAGACTCGAGGTCTTGACGCTGTTGATTCTGGTACAGGGACTTGTCGCCCAGTCAAATACGTTGCGTGCATTCTGGTCCAGCGATACGGTGCTCATCGGGCAACCGGTAATCCTGCGGCTCGAAGTCTTGTTGGCGGAAGGCTTTATCCCGCACTTCCCGGACCTGACCATAGAGGATGAAGCCGTAACCTATGATGGCGTGCAGCTGGCGCCAACTTCCGCTGAATACCGGTTCAAGTTCTGGCAGCGTGGCAGAATGGTCATGCCGTGTATGCCGGTACGATTGATAGACGACAGCGGAAGGGAAACAGAAATTAGCACTGACTCTCTGCAGATATTCGTGGCATCGGCCCTCACCGGGGCGGAAACCGATATCAGGCGGATAAAAAAAATGGTGCCTGTCATCCTGACCGATACTCGCACCAGATGGTTGCAGCTGTTGGGGATCGTCTGCTTAATGGGACTCATTTACTTGCTGTGGCGTCGCCGAGTCAGGCACTATTCCAGGGGTGACGCCGGTGGACCACAATTGAAGCCGGAAGAAACCGCGCTACAGGCCATTTCAGAACTGCGTGCCGAAGTCTATGACCCGGCGCGCGCCGAGGAGTTCTATCTCGCGCTATCACAACTTATCAGACGCTACCTGGAACAACGCTTTCTGTTCCGGGCCCTGGAAATGACTACCAGTGAGATCGTGGGAATACTTCCGCGCAAGGTTGAGGATCGGGATACGGCCGCACGGATTGGGCAGCTTCTCGCGCAAGCCGACCTGGCCAAGTTCGCCGGCCTGCGATTGCATCCTCACCGATGGGAAGAGGATATCACGCTGGCGCGACAGGTTGTGATCAGTACCGGTGTGGCCCCACTGGGAACAAACACCTGATATTTTGAAAATAAATATCGGTGCACGCAATCCCGTGTGGATTTAACTTGCACGTTAACACTTCAGCTTGATTCCCGGGACCGGAGCATTAATGGAAATCTGGTTAGTTATACCGTTACTTATATTGTTTTGTGGTGCAGGTTATGCTTTGGGATTGGTACTGACCAGAAATAACCTGGCGCCCCAGCTAAAAGAAGCCAACCTGCGACGAGAAATGGCGGAAGAACGCCTCAGCGAACTGCAGGAGCGCATCCGGCAGGAAAAAGAAGAACTGGAAGCCTTGACTAAAACCTTTCAGGATACCTTTGATGCACTGGCTTCCAAGGCGCTATCCAACTCCACCACCGAATTCTTAAAGCAGGCTGAGGAGCGCTTTAAATCACTGTCAAAGGAAGGCGATCAGCAGCTGGAAGGCAAGAAAAAGCTGATCGACGCCAACTTGCACCAGATGGGTGGTACTCTTAAGGACCTGGTTGAAAAATCAACCAAACTGGAGGAGGGGCTAGCTTCCAGTAAAGAACAGACGGAGAAATTGAGGACAACAGCTGAAGGGCTGAGAAAAGTACTTGCCTCACCCCAGCAACGGGGAAAATGGGGTGAACGCATGGTGGAAGATATTCTGAATATCGTTGGAATGATCAAGGGGATTAATTACACTTCCCAAACCACGATCGATTCTGGTGGGCGGCCCGATTATACAATCAATGTACCTCCGGACAAAAAGATAAACCTTGATGTAAAATTCCCCATCGATCAATATGAGCACTACCTGGTGGCCGAATCAGATTATGAGCGGAATGAGGCTAAGAAGCAGTTCCTCCGGCAGGTAAAGGCCCACTTAAAAAGCGTCACTACCAGGGAGTACATCAATCCTGATGAAGATACGGTGGATTACATAATGGTATTCATCCCTAATGAATCCATATATGGCTTCATTCACCAGTCAGATCCGGAATTGCTGGATTTTGCCTTGAAGAATCATATTATTCTGTGCTCACCCATTACCCTTTACGCGGTGATTTCGCTGGTTCATCACGCCGTGGGCACTTTTGCCATGGAGGCTCAAACAAATGATTTTATGAAGCTTCTGTTTCAATTTCAGAAGCAATGGGACAAGTATGTCCACGAGATGGAAAAAATGGGCGGGGCCTTGGATCGGGCAAAAGATAAATACGATGCCTTGGTAACCACTCGTACTACCCAGCTGGAAAAACCATTGCGCAAGATCCAGGAACTGCAGGAAGGGCAGCAGAAGTCCCTTTTATCAGATTGAGATCATACGGATATGATTTATCCTGTCCAAAAGCTTGCTTCAGCGTGTTAGAGGGAGTATTCTTAGACCGTATATGGCACTTAAAATTTCCAATCTGGTGACAGTATTCCATATTACACTGCTGTCCGTGCTGATTGCCGGCACGCAACCGCAGCGGACAACCGGCGTTGCACCCGGCGGGGAAGGGATGGTTCTCCTGGCGCAGGCTGCTCAAGACTCAGCCAAGAAAGCCCCGCCATCCAAGCAAGTCCGCAAAATAAGGCGCCGTCCCCCCGCAACCAGAAGTAAGCGGCCGCCCCGACGTAAAAAAGCACCTGCGAAAAAAGGTCTCTCGGCAGCCCAGATCAAGGCCCTGTCCGGTGATATAACAAAACTTAGTGATGAACTGATCAGGAGCAACGAGGCCAAAGTCAGGCGTTTAGCAGCTTTAGGCCCGGCAGAGAGCACTCCACAGGCAGCCCGCTATCGCTTTGAAGGCGAGCACCGTCGGGTTCAGTTGCTCATGGCCCGGGCTGATGATCACCCTGAAGACGCAACGCTATGGGCTGACCTGGCTGATATCGAAGCACGCAACGGCAAGTATGCTTCGGCCGAAGCTTACCTGTTGAAGGCCCTGTCCCTTGAACCGTTGAACCAGGAGCTGCTCTATGATCTTGGGCGGCTCTACATTGAGTCGGGCAATTATCACCAGGCCTGGAATACCAGCCAGGAAGTCATCTACCTCAATCCGGATAATTATCAGGCCCATCTCGCCCAGGGCCGTATCAGGGATCTGGAAGACAATCATGCCGGGGCCGCAGCCCTGTACGAACAGGTTGCCGAAGAGTTTGGCCTCCAGCCGGAGGTCTATTACCATCAGGTTACCAACCGGTCGGCGCGCGGTGATTATGGCGCGGCCATAACCTTGGCCCGGGAAGGACTACAGCAATACCCCGATTATGCCGAGCTCTATTATGCCAGGGGCGCCGCTCACTTTTCGCTCGGTATGCTCGATCGGGCTAAAATCGATTATTACGATGCCCTGTCCCTGGATGCCGATCTGATGATGGTATACCTGGCCATTGCCGACGTATCCCTGCACGAAGGCAACTATGCGTCAGCCGCCCGGGTATGCCTGCGCTACCTGGACGAATATCCGGGCAGCTTTGAAGCATCCATGAAACTGGGGCAGGCCTACCTGGCGGACCTCCATTTCGGTGAGGCCGTGAGTGAGTGGGAGATGCTGCAATATCTCCACGGAAGCAGTCAGGAGCTGGAACGCCGGCTGCCACAGGCCTATTACCTGCATTCATTGGAACTTAAACGCCAGGGCCGCTTCCAGGAGGCCCTGGATGCTCACGGTAAGGCCTTACAGATTACCGGAGGGCATACTTCGGATTGGGTGGTACCGGCGCTGAATGGCGCGGG
>DAOWIJ010000230.1 GCA_030640955.1 Fidelibacterota bacterium | reverse complement strand
GGACCCGGCTACCTTTGCCGCTGTCGAAATCGCGCCGCCGGGTTTCCTCAACTTTGTCTTCAGTGACAGTTACCGGCAGTCTATCGCGCTCGCCGTACTGGCGCAAGGAAAACGGTTCGGGAGTTCGGACACCTATCAGGGGAAACGGGCCCTGGTGGAATTCGTCAGCGCCAATCCCACTGGTCCCTTGACGGTGGGCCACGGCCGCGGTGCCATACTGGGCGATACGGCAGCCAATATCCTGGAGTGGAACGGCTACCAGGTGGAGCGTGAGTACTACTACAACGATGCCGGTCGCCAGATGCGGGTGCTGGGGGAATCGCTGCGGGCCCGCTATCTGGAAGAGCTGGGTCTGGAGCATACTTTCCCCGAGGGCGGCTACGAGGGCGAGTACATCCGCGAAATTGCCGGAGATTTAGTTGACACGCAGGCGGATGCCCTCAAATCCGAGCAGGACACGGCCGTTTTCACGGTAGCCGCCGAGCAGGCCATCTTCAAGGACATTAACGGCACACTGGAGCAGCTGGGCGTCGTTTTCGATAACTACTTTAACGAGCGCGATCTATACGATTCAGGCTCATTGGACAAAGTAATTGCGGCCCTTGAGAGCAAGGGACTGGTCTACCGCAAAGACGACGCCACCTGGCTGAAGGCCAGCGAACTGGGCCGGGAAGACGACCGGGTGCTGATCAAGAACACCGGCGAGCCCACCTACCGCCTGCCCGATATCGCTTACCACGTCAACAAGCTGGACCGGGACTTCGACCTGGTTGTGGATTTTTTTGGCGCAGACCACAAGGAAACCTACCCGGATGTGCTGGCCGGTCTGCAGGGGCTGGGGTATAACACCGATGCTGTTCGCGTGCTGATTCATCAGTTCGTCACGCTGACACAGGGCGGCCAGCAGGTGAAGATGTCCACCCGCAAGGCCACTTTCATTACCCTGGACGAGCTCATGGACGAGGTGGGCCGTGACGTGGTGCGCTACTTCTTCCTCATGCGCGGCATGGATACCCACCTGAACTTTGACCTGGACCTGGCGAAGAAATCCTCCGATGAGAATCCGGTGTTTTATCTGCAGTACGCCCACGCCCGCATGGTTAATATCGCCGTTCGGGCAGAGAGCTTCGGCTATACCTTCAAGCTCGAAACGGCCCCGCTGGAACTGCTCACGTTGCCCGAGGAACGTGAATTGATGCACCTGCTGTGGTGGTTCCCCCAGGTTATCCGGCAGACCTGTCAGACCCTGGAACCCATGACCATTGCCAACTACCTGCAAGAGATCGCCACCGCCTACCACCGCTACTATACCGTGGCCCGGGTGGTGACTGAAGACGAACCGTTATCCCAGGCGCGGCTGGCGCTTACCGCCGCTTGCCGCCTGACCATGGCCAACGGACTGACCCTGCTGGGCATCAACGCTCCGGAGCGGATGTAGCCATGCTAGAGTACGGCTTTTTCCTGTTCGCAGTGACCTCCCTGTTTACCCTTATCGACCCCATTGGTGCGGCCCCTGTATTCGTGGCCTACACCGACCGGTACGACACGCCCGACGTAAACCGGATCGCCCGCAAGGCCACCATCTCGGCCACCATACTTCTGCTGCTGTTCGCGGGCCTGGGTGATCTGATCTTCTCCATTTATCACATTACCATTCACGCCTTCCGGATCACCGGTGGTGTGATATTTTTCCGGTTGGGGCTGAACATGCTGGAATCGCTGCCCAGCCGCACCAAGTCCACACCCAAGGAGGAGGCCGAAGCCCTCACCAAGGACGACATCGCCGTCACGCCGCTGGGTATTCCCCTGATCGCGGGGCCGGGGGCCATTACGTCGGTGATGATCCTGGCCGGTCAGGCCGAGACTGCCGCCCGTAAAGGGCTGTTGACACTGGCCATACTTGTGACCCTCTTGGCTACCTACTTTATTCTGCGCGGCGCCGACGTGATGATGAAAAAGCTGGGCACTACCGGCTCCCGGGTGATCCAGCGCATCATGGGCCTGCTGCTCATGGTCATCGCCATGCAGTTCTTCATCGACGGCATCACTCCGGTGCTGAAGGAGGTAATGACCGGCGTGATCAACGGTATGCCGTAAATCATACCGACGCATTCAGCTGGCAATACCCGCCTCGTATTGGCCGGCAGCGCCAGCCACTATTTCGCCAGTTTTTATTGCATCCTACCCTGACTTGAGTTATAAGTTCAGATTGTGATGGCTATCACGCCGAGGGCTGCCTGATGGCAGTAGATTTACCCTTGGCTGTCTGCGTCCGTACGCATAGCAATTTATCAGTCTATTCATTAGCCGTGAACCTGCTTGCTCCGGGCGAAACCTGATGGGGCTCGAATTGTAATGCTGAAAATTTCACGATCGCTTTTACCTGTTTTCCGGCTGGGCCTGGGTATCCTGCTGGCCGGGTTTCTGGGCTGTCAAGGCCTGACCACTATGCCTGACTCCGCCGAACTGGATGTTGTCAGTCCCGGTACCGGTGACCACTGGCAGGTAGGCATAACCGACGACGCTGTAATCACCTGGACCTTCATAGACGCCTTCGGTCCCATCAAGATAGATTTGTACCAGAGTAATTCCTTCCATTCCAATATAGCCACCGCCGTACGAATTATTGACGATGAGTACACCTGGACCGTGCCGGGAACGGTGGAGCCCGGACGGGGCTATCAGGTCTATATGGAGAGCGAGTGGGATTCTACCCTGTTCGCTATCGGCAAGTCCTTCGAGGTCGATCCCTATGAAACCGATGCCGTCCTTACGGTGATCCAACCGGAGAGCAACGCCAAGTGGCAGAATGGTCTACAGGATGGCGGCGTGATCAAGTGGCAGTTTGACCAGCTGGAGGGAGCCGTAACCGTAGTGCTGTGTAATGCCGCTGAGCCGGTGGCCACCATCGCCGACTCTATTGCCCTTACCGATTCTACCTTGACCTGGACAGTGCCCCTGTTCGTAGCACCCGGCAAGAACTACCGGGTATTTGTGGGCAGCCTGGCCGATCCCTTTGTGGGCGCCTACAGCGAGTCATTCGAAATCCTGCCCTCGGATGATCCCAGCGTGGTGGCAGTCAGCTCGCCGGGCAAGAACGATTCGTGGCAGGTGGGGCTGGTTAACGCGGCCGTGGTGACCTGGACCTATTCCAACCTGACCGGCACCGTCAAATTGGTATTGTATCAGGACGGCGCCTTTGTCACCACTATAGCCGACAGCGCCGATGTGACCAACGGCTCCTACAAGTGGACCGTGCCGCTGACCGTGACCGACGGCCGCAACTTCCAGGTCTACATTGAGAGCAACGACCTGCCATTCGTCAACCACATGGGTGATGATTTCCGCATCAATCCCTATGATTCAGAACCGGCCCTTGGGATAGCTGCTCCCAACCGCGATGCCGTCTGGGTGCTGGGCCAGGTCGATGGCGCTCCTATCGATTGGGTCTACGCCAACGTTACCGGCACTATCCGCATCGACCTGTACGACGGGCGGGCCTTCTACGCCACCATCGCCGACAGCATCGATATCACCCTGAGTAGCTACCTGTGGACGGTGCCCGATTCCCTGCCCACCGGTACCCGCTACAACATCAAGCTCACCAGCAACGAACTACCGGAGCTGGAGGACTTCAGCGACAATTTCGGTATCCAGGACTTGGCCAGCGTGGCCGTCCTGGAAGTGACCAACCCCGTTTCAGGGGACTTCTGGTTGCTGGGTAGCACCCAACCGGCCTTGATCCAATGGTATTCCGAGTATCTGAGGGGGACAGTCCAGATAGACCTGTACGACAATCGCACTCTTGTTCTAACTATTGCTGACAGCGCCGCCATCGACTCAGGCAGCTACTCGTGGACAGTTCCCGAATCAATGCCGGTAGGCAAGCAGTACAATATTCGTATGACCAGCCACGAACTACCATCCATCGAAGGCCAGAGCGACAACTTCAGCATCCTGGACCTGGCTTCCGTGGCCGTGCTCGAACTGACCGGCCCCATGCTGGGTGATATCTGGATAATCGGGGAAACCGATGGCGCACCAATTGAGTGGTACTACGAGTACCTGCCCGGCACCATCCGCATCGACTTGTACGATCACAGGTCGTTTTTCACCACCATTGCCGATAGCGTGGACATTTCCCAGGGATTCTATCGATGGAGTGTACCAGACACGTTCCCATCAGGCACGCGCTACAACCTTAAGCTGGTCAGCAACGTGCTACCCGCTATTGAGGCTGCCGGTGATAATTTCAACATCCTCGATCTGGCCTCTGTCGCCGTCCTTGCCGTTGCCCGGCCGTGGTCAGGTGATATTTGGGTAATCAACGAACCCGACGGCGCCTACCTGCAGTGGCACTCGCAGTATCTTACCGGTACCGTCAGCATCGAGTTGTATGACGGTACCATTCCCAAGCAGAACCCGGTGCCGTATGCTGTCATCGATACTACGGCGAATGTCCTGCAGGGCAGCTATATCTGGACTGTGCCGGACAGCATACCTATTGGGGATTACTCCGTCCGGGTAATAAGTAACGAGCTACCTGAAATAACCGGTGAAACTATCTCCACTTTCACAATTACCGATTCGCTCAACGCAGCTTATCTGGAACTGCTTCGACCTACCGCAGGAGATGTCTGGACCGTCGGTTCAACTGAACTAGTTGAATGGAACTCCAAATACCTTTCAGGCACCATCCTGATAGAGCTGTATGAAAACCCGAAGCTGGAAGCCATTATCGCTGATTCAGTTGATGTGGCGCAGGGCAGCTACCAGTGGACTGTAACAGCGGCCGCTGGAAGGAAATACTATGTCCGCCTGCAGAGCAACGACCGGCCAGCTATTGAGGTTCAGGGAGAAAACTTCACCATTCAATAGCCACGTTACTAATAACCAACACTAGCAAAAGCCCCGGTATTTCCGGGGCTTTTCTCATTTCGAATAACAACATTGTGAATTACTTAAGCAGAACTAACTTGATGGACTGTGAAAATTCCCCTGCTTCCAGGCGGGCAAAGTAGATGCCGCTGGGCATCTCTCGACCAGCGGAGTCACGGCCACGCCAGACAGTACGGTAATGGCCCGCCGTCTGCGGTCCTTCCTTAAGCCGGACGACTTCACGGCCGATCAGGTCATACACGATCAGCGTGATCTCGGCTGTCCGTGGCAGGTTATATGCCAGCGTGGTGGCGGGATTGAAGGGATTGGGGTAATTCTGCTCCAAGGCAAACCCGCCGGGCAGTTGTGACGAATGACGCCCACCAGTATTTATACTTAGAGCTGTACTGGCTTTGCGCACGACCAGCGTACTGAAATGTGCTACCCGCGAGAATATGCGGTTGGAGGTAGTATCAACGGTAACATCGTAAATGCCGGCAATATCGAAATTGGCGCTGTCCAGGGCAAAGAACAGACCCAGTTCCTCCGGTTCTATGCCGAGATTTTTCAGCAGTCCGCGTTTGAATACAACGGCTATACTGATGGGTATATCAAAGTAGAAGGGCTGGACCAGCGTATCGGCCACCAGCACATCGACTTTCAACCCGGCGAAGATGCTGCTGTCGAATACGGCGGTATCACCCTTGATCTTGACAAAATCGGGTAGCATGAGCTTGATGGTAATATCCTGATGCAAGCATCCATCAGGGAAGTACAGCCGCGAGGCGTTGAGCACGTTCAGTGGACGCGGCAAACCGCCCATGACATATTGGTCTCCTTCGCTGATTTGCTTTTTTGGACCCACTTCCTTACCGTCGGGCAGAACGCGTAAGATGTAGATAGTATTCACGCCGCCGTTATCCTCTAGTGAATCGACAGCCACTGTGAGAGAAGACGCTTCCAATTTGCCCAGGCTGGCTGTGACCAACCCCGAGCCGGATGCATCGATCAACAGCAGACCGGCGTCGGACAGCGTGCCGATTTTGTCCCCGTGCAACGACCAGGTGACCACCGTATCGAAAATCGCGCCGGTAGTGTCCTGGTAGCAGGCCGCAAACTGGACCGAATCCCCTACCAGCACCGTGGTATCGGTAGGGGTTATCAGCAGTGTTCCGGGGTCACCCTTGTCCGGGTCGTGTTTCAACACACTGATTGTGGTAGTATCGGCCAGCGCTCCCAGACTGGCGGAAATGAGGCCATCACCCATATGCTTGGAAATGAACAGGCCGGTGGCGTCAATGGTCCCCAACTTGTCCGGTGCAACGGCCCAGTTAAAGGTGGTATCGATCTCCTGCCCGGCATTGTCGGTGTAGACAGCCACCAGCTGGACCGAATCCCGCACCGTTATCTCGGGGTCGCTGGTTATGATCTCAACCGTGGCCTGGGCATTCAGGCTGAAGGGCAAAGCCAACAGCAGGGGCGCCCACCAGTTAAGGGCTTTGAGTCTACAATTGCGTTTCATGACATTTTCTCTTGAATAGGATCTAAAAAAATAGATCGACTATTGAACAAATACAATTTCGATGGCAATTTAGTAAATAAACGGTCACTTGTCGACCCACGGCGGTTAGGTTTGTGATCTAGCTAACATGTGCAAGGTACTTCACAGGGCGAATGACAATTTTATTCCGGCTGAGCGCGCCCCTGGATTGAAGGCCGGTTCGATCATCAGGCCGCCCAGCTGCTGGCCGTACTTGAAGCGCACCCGGTCACGTTTCTCCTCGATGACATGCACACCATGGATGAAGTCGTAGGCGATATCAGTGATCAGTATGGCGGCGCCCAGCAGTATCAGCAGGTTACCGCCACCCTCATTCTTCCTGAAGATTTCCCGTAACCGGTACGTAGTGTCAGTGCTGGAGGTTTCATAGGGAATCTTCTCAAAGCGCCGCTCATCTGCGCCGGAGTTAACCTGATGCAGGTTGAAATCGGAATCGGGGAAGTCACCTTCTTCCTGCGCTACGGCCCCAACCAGGATACTGAGGGCACCCCCGGCCGCCGTGCCCAGTATCAGCCAGCCGGTTTTCGGCTCGTTGGCGTAAAAGTGGATCATCCCGGGAATGGGTATGGCCCTCAGTGCCAGGCCAACCGTAAGCCGCCGGTTCATATCCTGGTATTCCTCGAAGGTCATTTCTTCGGGAATGGCCATCAAGGGTGCTTCATTAAGCAGATCACCGCCGATCACCTGGCCGCTCAAATGATGGGGAATTATAGTTAAGACGGTTATAAAACAAGCTGATATTAACTGGCTGGAGCACTGCATTGGTCACCTCTTGTAGCTGGGGTATAATATCCATCCTTGAGGTCCGAAAACCAACATATTTCAGCCGAACAGATGATAAGGCAATAAAATGCCAAACGGCAGCAGCGCTATCAGTGGCCGTTACCGGCGCGGTATGGCCGGGAGCTGTGCCCGGCACCATCATATATTTCCTTTTATCGTTGCGCTGTTTTCATTACTTTCCGGCTCTATTTGACAATTGGCATAGAATCCCTAGATAAAACAATCCAACCAACGCAGGCAGGCCTATATGAAATATCCGGTGTTGACCAACTACATCGACGGTAAAAATACCCCCGGCGGCAACGGATCGCTGGACGTCTTCAGCCCACTCAACGGCGAACTGCTTTCCAGGGTGCCCATGTCGGGAGCCTCGGCAGTGAATGCTGCCGTCAAGGCCGGGCGGGCGGCCTTCGCGGAATGGTCTGACCAGCCCATCAAGGAGCGGGTACAGGTATTCTACCGCTACCGTAACCTGCTGGAGCGGGATGCCGACGAGCTGGCGGCCCTGGTCACGGAGGAAAACGGCAAGACCCGCGACGAGGCCCTGGCCGAGGTGCTCAAGTCCATGGAGCTCACCGAATTCGCCTGCGCTCTGCCCCAGTCGATCAGCGGCGAAGTGCAGGAGGTCAGCCGGGGCGTGGAATGCCGCTCCGAGCGCCTGCCACTGGGCGTGGTGGCGTCCATCACTCCCTTCAACTTTCCCAACATGGTACCCAACTGGACCATTCCCAACGCCATCGCCCTGGGCAACGCCATGATCCTGAAACCGTCCGAGGTTGTGCCCTTGAGCGCCATGAAGCTGGCTGAGCTGCTGAAAGAAGCCGGCCTGCCCGATGGTATCTTTAACGTGGTGCACGGTGGCCGGGAAGTGGTGGAGGCCATCTGCGATCACCCGGATATTGAGGCCATATCATTCGTGGGTTCAACCAAGGTTGCCAAGCTGGTTTACACCCGGGCCACAGCCAACCTGAAGCGGGCGCTAACCCTGGGCAGCGCCAAGAATCACCTGATCGTTCTGCCCGATGCCCACCGGGACATGACCGCCTCCAACGTGGCGGCTTCCATGAGCGGGTGCGCCGGTCAACGCTGCATGGCGGCCTCGGCCATGGTCGCGGTGGGGGACATTGACCATATAATTGAAAAGCTGTGCGTAGAAGCGCGCAAGATCGTGCCGGGTAAGAACCTTGGCGCGGTTATTTCGAAGCAGGCCAAGGAGCGCATCGAAGGCTACATCACCGAGGCCGAGGCCCAGGGCGCCACCGTATTGGTGGACGGCCGGGGCGCCACCGTGGCCGGTAGCGAGGGCGGCTACTACGTGGGTCCCACCGTGATCGACAACGTTACCCCCGACATGAAAATCGCCAGGGAGGAGGTATTCGGTCCCGTACTGCCAATTCTCCGCGCGCCCACGGTGGACGAGGCTATCGAGATAGAGAACGCCTCCCAATATGGCAATGCGGCGGCGGTATTTACTCAGTCGGGCGGTTTGGCCCGCTACGTGGCCGAGAAGGCCGACGCGGGGATGATCGGCGTAAACATCGGCGTGCCTGTGCCCCGGGAGCCGTTTTCCTTCGGCGGTTGGAGCGATTCCCGCTTTGGCGTGGGCGACCTTACCGGCAAAAGTTCCATCGAATTCTGGACCAAGCTGAAAAAAATCACCACTAAATGGAACCCCGAAGCCCGCTCCAACTGGATGAGTTGACACATATCCGGGCCGAGGCAGCACAATTAATGTTGCACCCTTCTTAAACGGACTGTATTATTATGCCTGGTTTATCGGGCCGCTCATCGCCGGGCTGGCCTATGCCGCCCTCAACTGGCTGGACGCACCGGTAACCAGCATTTAACCGTACCTTATAAAGACAGGGGGATGACATGTCACTGTTAGTAAAGAACGGCCGCATCATTACTGCCGCGGATGATTACCACGCCGATATTTTTGTTGAGCAAGATACTGTAACGCTCATTGGCCGCAACCTGGAAGTGGAAGCTGATCAGGTGCTGGATGCCCGGGGGAAATATGTGTTCCCCGGTGGCATCGATCCCCACACTCACCTGGATATGCCCTTCGGCGGCACTGTCTCAGCGGACGATTTCGAGACCGGCACCCGGGCCGCGGCCCACGGCGGCACCACCACCATTATCGATTTCGCCATCCAGACCAGGGGGCATTCCTCACTGGAAGCGTTGGAAACCTGGCACGCCAAGGCCAACGGTAAAACCGCCATCGACTATGGTTTTCACATGATCGTCACCGACGTGGAGGGTGATCGCCTGGGGGAGATGAAAACCCTGGCTGATGAGGGCATTACGTCTTTCAAGCTCTTTACGGCCTACCCGGGAGTACTGTATGTGGATGACGGGACCCTTTTCCGGGTCATGCGCCAGGCCGGTGAGAACGGCACTCTGATCTGCATGCACGCCGAGAACGGGATTGTCATTGATGAGCTCGTTAAACTGGCCCTGGCGGAAGGCAAGACCGAACCCAAGTGGCACGCCCTGACCCGGCCCACACTGATGGAGGCGGAAGCGGTGCACCGCGTCACCGCCATCGCCGAACAGGCCCAGGCGCCGGTATATATCGTGCACCTTTCATCAGCCGACGCCTTGCGCGAACTGATCCGGGCCCGTCAACGAGGCGTGCGGGCCTTTGCCGAGACCTGTACTCAATACCTGTTCCTGGACTATTCCTGCTATGAGCAGGAGGGCTTCGAAGGCGCCAAGTATGTGATGTCGCCACCGCTCAGGGAGAAGTGGAACCAGGATGAACTCTGGCGGGGATTGATACTTGGCGACCTGCAAGCCGTCTCCACCGACCACTGCCCATTCAACTTCAAGGACCAGAAAACCCTGGGGCTTGACGATTTCACCAAGATCCCCAACGGTGGTCCGGGCCTGGAAAATCGCATGACCATGGTCTATCACGGTGGTGTAGGGCAGGGCCGCTTCAGCCTGAATAAGTTTGTGGAGGTAACATCCACGGCCGCGGCCAAGATGTTTGGCATGTTCCCCAGGAAAGGTACCATTGCCGTGGGCAGCGATGCCGATCTGGTGATATTTGATCCCCGGCGCAAGGAAACCATCAGCGTGAATAATCCCCACACCCATCACATGAACGTGGATTACAGCGCCTATGAGGGATTCGAGGTGGAGGGCTTCCCCGAGACCGTGGTTGCCCGGGGCAAGATAATCATCAGGGATTGTGAGTATGTGGGCTCCAAAGGCGACGGTCAATATATCAAGCGAGGGTACTTTTCGGGGTTATAGCAGAGCATTATCGGTTGGACGGCAAATTCGTTTCTCACACACTTACGGCGGCATGAATTCGCCCAATCAAGGAGTAGTCCATGGCTAGAAAGATCAAGTCCGGTCTCATCCAGATGAGCGTGGCCCTGTCCGAGGGTGACGGCACGGTGGAGGAGATCAAGGAATCGGGCATCCAAAAGCATTTGCCCTATATCGAGCAGGCCGGCAAGCAGGGGGTGCAGATTCTGTGCCTGCAGGAGATTTTTTCCACACCCTATTTTTGTCCCGGGCAGAGCGCCGACTGGTACGCAGCCGCCGAGAGCATCCCCGGTCCCACCACCGAACGCATGCAGGAATACGCCCGCAAGTACCAGATGGTCATGGTGGTACCCATCTACGAAAAGGAGCAGCCGGGAGTCCTGTACAACACTGCGGCCGTAATCGACGCCGATGGCGAGTACCTGGGCAAGTACCGCAAGCACCACATACCCCATACATCGGGCTTCTGGGAGAAGTTCTTCTTCCGTCCCGGCAACCTGGGCTACCCTGTCTTCGAGACCCGCTATGCCAAGGTAGGCGTTTATATCTGCTACGACCGCCACTTTCCTGAAGGCGCCCGGGCACTGGGCCTGAACGGCGCCGAAATCGTGTATAATCCCTCCGCCACGGTGGCAGGTTTGTCGCAATACCTGTGGAAACTGGAGCAGCCGGCCCACGCCGTGGCCAACGGCTATTTCATGGGCTGCATCAACCGGGTGGGCACCGAGAAACCGTGGGACCTGGGCAAGTTTTACGGCACCTCATATTTCGTCGACCCCCGGGGCCAGATCATCGCCGAAGCCTCCGAGGACAAGGACGAATTGCTGGTGGCCGAGCTCGACCTGGACATGATTGACGAAGTGCGGTCCACCTGGCAGTTTTTCAGGGACCGCAGGCCCGAGTCCTATGATTCCCTGGTAGCGCCTTGATCACAGCAATTCTTTAGCCCTGGAGTATAACTATGGATAGCGCCGGAGTTCGCCAGAAACATAAGAAACACCTCTTCCCCGCCGTAAGGAATTACTACCGGGAGCCGGTGGTGGTGGTTGAGGGTAAAGGATCCCGCGTCACCGACCTGGACGGCAAGACCTACCTGGATTTTTTCGGCGGCATCCTCACCGTTTCGGTGGGTCACGCCAATGAGGACGTTAACCGGGCGGTGGTGTCCCAGGTCGGCAGGCTGAGTCACATTTCAACCCTCTACCCCACCCTGCCAATCGTTGAACTGGCGGAGAAGCTGGCCCAGCTGGCCCCCGGCGATCTGGACAAGTGCTTCTTCACCCCCTCCGGTACCGAGGCCGACGAGACCGCCGTCATGATGGCCCAGGTTTTTACCGGTAATGACGAGATCATCGCCCTGCGCCACGGTTACGCGGGCCGGTCACTGCTGGCCCAAGCACTGACGGCCCACAGCGCCTGGCGGGCCACAGCGACCCAGGTTTCCTTCATCAAACACGCCCTGGCGCCCTATTGTTACCGCTGCCCCTTGAAGCAGACCTACCCGGACTGCGGCGTGGCCTGTGCCCAGGATGTGAAGGAACTGATCCTGACCACCACCACCGGCAGTGTGGCCGGGATACTGGTGGAGCCTATTCAAGGAGTGGGTGGTTTCATTACGCCGCCGCGGGAATATTTTAAGATCGTGGCCGGGATAGTGCGCGAACATGGTGGCGTTTTCATTTCCGATGAGGTGCAGACCGGCTTAGGCCGTACCGGCGTCATGTGGGGCATCGAGCAGTATGGCGTGCAGCCCGACATGATCACCATGGCCAAGGGCATTGCCAACGGCCTGCCACTGGGAGCCGTGATTACTACCACCGCCATCGCCGATTCGCTGACCAAAAACTCCATTTCTACCTTCGGTGGCAACCCGGTGTGCTGCGCCGCCGCCAAAGCCACTATTGAAGTGATCGAGCGGGATAACCTGGCCGACAACGCGGAAGCTATGGGCACAATATTGCGGGACGGCCTGAACCGCCTCCAGGGCAAGTATCCCAAAACGATTGGTGACGTCCGCGGCATGGGACTCATGCAGGCCATTGAACTTGTACAGGACGAGACCGCCGGGGACCGCACGCCCAATCCGGCGGCCGCCGACCAGTTGATGGAAGCCACCAGGGAACGGGGCCTGCTATTGGGACGTGGCGGCCTGTACGGCAACGCCATGCGGATCGCACCGGCGCTCAATATTGCCCGGGACGAGGTTGAAGAGGCCCTGAAGATCATGGATGAATCCTTCGCCGCCATGGGGGGAGCCGCGTGAGGCGTTGCCTGCCAAATTGATAGGGAGACGACCCGGTGACCGCTGAAAAAGCCGGCTGG
>DAOWIJ010000164.1 GCA_030640955.1 Fidelibacterota bacterium | reverse complement strand
GGGCGAGTTATTGGCCCAGCGGTCCGGAATGACGGTGGGCGCCGGAGTAGACGGCGGCACAACGGTCAACCTGATGGGCATAGATGCCCGGTACGTCCTCATCCTGGTGGATGGGCAACCAGTGAGCGGCAAATTCAATAACCGGATCAGCCTGAACCAACTTTCTACCGCCAACGTGGATAAGGTGGAGATTATCAAGGGTCCCAGTTCGGCGGTGTACGGCAGTGAGGCCATGGGCGGTGTAATCAACATCATCACCGATCGCCGTTTGTCCCGCGCGCCACTGTCGCTGCGTACCAGATTCACCGGCAGTGCCCCCAAGGCGGAGTCGCTTGAAGGCACCGATAACCCATTAAACCGACATGAAGGGGCGCGCGATACGCGGCTGAATCTGGACGTCAGCCGGCGGGATTTCCGGGTGCAGTTGGATGTTGACGCCCTGTGGGGCAACGTGGGTAAAGCCCTGCAGTATAGGGACATCGACGAGTACGATAAATTGTCGTTGCGTGGCCAGGTCAACTGGCAAGGAATCCCTAGGCACTCTTTCGACCTTCGACTGAGCCGCTTTGTGACCAGCGAAAGGTCTCTGCTGGAAACATCATACCTGGTAACGGAAACCACCGATATTCAACGCACGTCGCTGGCGGCAATTCACCGGTGGACCGTGGGTGACCGGTGGAAGGTTAATACTATCGGCCGATGGGAAGGCTACGAGCGTGACTATCGGATCATGCAGAACGGTGCTTCCAATATCACCCGTGATGGAGAAAAGGAGCTGGAACTGTACCTGGTCCGGTCCAGCGACCTATTCACTTTCAATACCGGGGTGGAGTTCACCAGCGCCGACTATCAGAACGAACGAATAATCGGCAGTGAGCGAAGCTTGCAGGCGGCTGGATATCACATTCAGGCAGATTGGCAAGCCGCTGAGAAAATTACCATTGTGGCAGGCGGCCGAGTGGATAACAACACCGAGATTAATCCGGTTATCAGCCCGCGGCTGGCGGCCATGTACCGCCTGGATGAACGCTGGAAGGTGCGGGCCTCATGGGGCCGCGGTTTCCGCATGCCCACGTTTATGGACCGCTATATTTCCTGGACCCATTCTGCTGTCGGTTACACCGTCATAGGTAATCCCGACCTGGAGCCCGAAACTTCACAGGGGTACAACCTGGGAGTGGAGTATTATCATCCCGGAGAATATTTAGTTAACCTGACGTTTCACTATAACCGCTTCAACGAGATGATCGAGGATTACCTGGTTCCTATCGGCACCCGGATCGGAGATTACGAAGTTACCAGCCCTAACACTTTAAGCTATCGGAATATCGAGCAAGCCCGGTTAACGGGAGTAGAGATTCAAGGCCGTTGGAATGTATCGACTGATTGGCTGATGAGCTGGGGCTATAACTATGTGAACAACCGTGATCTTTCCACTGGTGATCTGCTGCCCAACACTCAGCCGCATAGCGCCACATTGCGAGTCAGTCATAAGCATGGTGGTGGGGTCTTCTCCTCCGCGTTCAAAGCCAAGGTGGTGGCCCCTTATCACCCCACTTCCTATGACCCGGATCTAGGAAGTTTCATCCGCCGGGAAAAAGCGTTGGCTCCGCAGCCAATGATCGACTACGACGCCAAGTTGCGCCTGACCGGATATCTGACCTTGGGCCTGGGGTTGCATAATATACGGGACTATACGAATTACGAGTACGGCCCCTTTATGGGGCGCACCTACTATCTGGAGCTGGAAACTGAACTAAGAAAAGGATCTTGAAATGCGAAATAAAAAACTTATGATAGCGGCTATCGTGCTGGTCTTCCTGGCCTTCGGCTGTGATTCCAACGATGATGACCCAGGTGGCACCAGTGTGGCCACACCCAGTATCAAGGAAGCGCCTTACTACTTCTCTTTCACTACCGGTGCGGCGGTCAGTGACGTACCTGACGTCACTCTCAGATATGAGGACCACAGCTATATCGTAGCCCTGAATGCAGCCGCCAACATCTCCGCGGCGGTGCGCGATTCGAGCGATTTCGCGTCAGCCACATACAGCATGGGCGCCGATCTGCCCCAATTCGATACTGATACCAGCCTGGTGATCGGAGACAATTGGATGGATGTCGACACCTATAATCCCGCCGACCACAGCATCTCCAATAACGGCACATTCTACTTCGTGCGGGCCGCGGACTACAGCCAAGTGAAGCTGCTGGTCGATTCCGCCTCCCCGACGCAGTTCAACCTGAAGGTGGCTGTCTCCAGCGCCAGCGACGGAAGCACCTTCCCGGCGGCCACAGATCATACCTTCGCCTATAGCGCCGACACTCCGGCGCAAGTAAGCCTGACCGGCGGAACGGTCATCGATTCGCCCGCTGACTGGCACATCGGCCTGGTCACGGCGCCGGTGGCCGGTTCTCCTTATCCCATGCAGTCGGTGATCATCAACTACGGAAACGACACTCAGGTGGGAGTGGTCTCCGGCCAGGCATTCGATGATATCGATGTGGCGCCGGCGGATATCGTGTGGCTGACCGATACCGCCACCACCCGGCCCCTGGCCTATGGCGGCAGCAATGAGGTTATCACCTACCGCCAAACCGACCATACCGTTTATATTGTCGACCCGGACCTGGTCTATATCGTCAATATTTCAGGCGGGATGTATAAACTGCAATTCTTGAATTACGATCAGCCCACCGGAATTGTGGAATTCACTTACGCCTCCCTGTAGGGTTAAACCTGGGAGAGGTTCGCACCGGGAAAATGTGCCTGACGATTCGTTCTGGATTCTGTTATCTGTGAATCCTAACCTTCAGCACTGAACGATAGCTCCTTGAACAGACCGCGGCTGAGGCCGGATGCCGATGATGGCTTTGACGGGGGACTATCAGATTATGGGAGAATCGATATGTCTAAACGCGGATATTCAATCTACCTGTTTGCAGCTTGCTTCGCGTTGGCAGCGCTCGCTTGCCACAGCAAGAATGAGACCCCACCGTATGCCACCGGCGAGGAACTACCGGTTATACGGGTTCCTAATGTGGCAAACGCCGCGGAAGCCTATTTTTCCCCTGATGGCAAAAGCCTGATCTGCAATGCGAAATATGAAGACGATGACACACACCAGACCTATACTATCAGTCTCGATGGTAAAGATATCCGGCGCATCAATGATATTGGAAGGGACGCCTGTTCCTACTATTTTCCCTCTGGTGACCGGCTCCTTTACACATCCACCAGAGATAACCTCCAGCTTCCCGAAGGTAACTGGTCCGATCCCCAGAATTACCCGACCGGCGCCGAGCTGTACAGCTGCGATCTTGACGGTTCCAATGTAACCCGCCTGACAAATAATGAGTACTACGATGCCGAGATTTCCATCTCGTCCGATAGCCAATGGCTCCTTTTCGGACGGCAGATAGACGGTAAGATGGACCTGTGGCGCATGCTGCCCGATGGCACCGGGGAATTCCAGATCACCCACACAGCGGAGTGGCAGGAGGGCGGGGCCTTCTATATGCCGGATAACGAGACGATCCTTTACCGGGCGTGGAAAGTGGAGTCCGAAGGCCAGCGGGGCATGCCCATGACCATTTTTACCATCAAGCATGACGGCACCGGGCTGAACCGGATTACCCATGATGAGGGCACCAACTGGGCGCCATATCCTGCCCCTGACGGGAAACATTTTACCTTCGTGAAGGTCCTGCCCCCGCACAACTTCGAGATCTATCTCATGAACCTGGAGACCGGGAAGCAGACCAGGGTAACATATCACGATTCCTTCGACGGGTTCCCGGCCTTTTCACCGGATGGGCATACCATCGCTTTTTCATCCGGCAGGGATGCAGTGGAAGGAGAACGTAGGTTAACGCTATATACTATGGATGTCGGGTCGCTGATGAAATAATCGGGTAGATCATATACAATTTTGCCGAAGACCAAACCGCCAACCCCTTCGCCGCTGGATTACATCCCAAGCGGACTATTAATTTGACGACGAATAAAACAACACGGGGAAGCCGACATGCCGTCATTTGATATAGTCAACCAGGTCGATATGCAGGAAGTGGATAACGCCATCAACAATACCTACAAGGCGGTGGCCCGGCGCTACGATTTCAAGGGAACCAACACAAAGATTACGCTGGACAAACAGGCCAGGAACATCCACATGGTCACCGGTGAAGACATGAAAATGGAAGCCCTCAGGGACATGCTGGTGGAGAATTTCGCCAAGCGGGGCCTGTCCGGTAAAAACCTCAGTTTCGGTCCGATGGATAGCACCTCCCACGGCAACGTCAAGCGGGACGTGGCCATTAACGAGGGCATCGACAAGGACCAGGCCCGCAAGATCGTAAAGCTGATCAAGGACCGGAAATTGAAAGTGCAGCCGGCCATGCAGGATAACCAGGTGCGGGTGACGGGGAAGAAGATCGATGACCTGCAGACAGTTATCAAGCTGCTCAAGGAAACCGATTTGCCCATACCACTCCAGTTCGTGAATATGAAGAGCTGAAGGCAAATCCAGTAGCCGTCAGCTAATACACCACCACTTTTAAGGTTCTTCGCCATCACCGGGTATGGTCGTCAGGGCTGTCTGGTAACAGCGCCGCGGTCTTCGCCTTATACCAAACCGAACCGCTAATAGGCCTTTACTTCACCAGGGCCGGGAAAGCCCAATATTTTCAGTTGGGCGGCCTTCGGTTTATGGTGATAGCAATCAATATACATGAATATCACGTATAATATTGTGTATAAGATATGGGATAATTATGTCAACACTGAAATATGATATAACATCCTATTAATAATGATATAGAGGCAATAATAGTACTTATTAAAGGGTTTTGTATAACGGCATAATATAGAAGTATCCATTAACATAATATCTATAATAAAAGGGATACTATGACAATGCCAGCATGTCGCGTATTTACCAATAAACAGTTTGCTGTTACATTTAGATAGCCGTATATTATCCCATGGTAATAACCGCATAGTAAAGGTGGTAAGTAAGGCGCCCGGTGAATGGGCTTCAAATATATTTATGAATCGAAGTATTGAAGAAATATCCGGCCGGGGGGTTTCGAAGCGGAGCGTTGCGGCGCTGACCCAGCTGCTTAGCAAAGCCGAGACTGATCTGGAGGAGGAACTGGCGGAGAATCTTCAGTTAGCGGATAAATATCACAATGATGGCAAGGCCAATGAACTCGATCTCAAGGCGCTAAAGAATGATTTGGCCCTGGTAAACGGCGAGAAGCGGATGAATGTCTCATTGATTCATAAGAGGGTCGGTGGTTCGTCCTACATCAAGGCGCGCGGTTGGTGGCACGGCAAACAGAGGGAAGTCCAGATTGGGAGTATCCCGTTAGTATTGGGTCATCTGAGAAAATCGTTGGGAATGAAATTGGCCGATACCGGTATGGATTGGATAAAGATAAAGGAGAACGATGCAATAACCAGCGCTATCAAGGAACTGGGGAGGATAAAGCTGAGGGATTATATCGTGCGAAGACTAGTCTCTCAATATGTGGGCATGAGTAATGAAAGCGATATAGTGGAAGGACTCCATGATGCCGGATTTGAGGAAGCCGAAGTATCATTCCGTAAGAATGACCCGGGTGACAGCACAGGGGATTGGTATGAGCAATGGGGAAGAGAGAATTCGTAGATCAGGTATTGCTTGATGACAGTAGACACCCATAGGGACATTCTGGAATCGGAGATCGATTATCTGAAGCAGGTAGTCTCGGTGCTGCGTAATGAATTGGAGCAATGCAAGTCAGATGAGGAGGCCAGGATACAACGGGCCACCGCTGATGTAAGCGATGATAAGCTGCAGCTGCAGGCAACCATCGGATATTTACGGGACGAACTGGAGCGGGTCAAATCCGGGCAGGAGACCGATATTCAAAGAGTAATAGCGGATGCCAATCGAGACAACCTGCAATTAAGGCATACGGTGTCTACCCTGCGGGAAGAGCTGGAAAGAAGCAGGTCGGATAATGAGGATCAGGTAACCCGGGCCGTAACCGATCTGAGCGATGATAACCAGCAGCTGAAGTCGACTGTGCAAGCCTTGCGCCAGGAATTGGAGCAGAGCCGGACCGGGGTTGAGGAGCGCATCCAGGGGTCCCTGCGCGAGGCCCATGATGAAAATAAGCAGTTGAAGTCCGCGGTTTTTCATCTACGTGAAAAAATCGAGATGTTCGACGCTACCCGCGAAGATCAGGTGCAGAAAACACTGGCCAGTGCTAATGAGGATAACCGGCAGCTGGGCAAGACCATCCAGTCCATGCGAGACAGACTGGAAGGCGAGAGGCTGAAGCACGAGGAGCTCCTTCAGCAGCAGTTGGCCGCCACCGATGCTGAACGTCAGCACTTGAAGGATACAATCGCCGTTTTAAGAGAGAAGCTAGAGGGCAATGATGACAACCGCACATAACTCCGGAATGTATAGCAGGACAATGAAAATGAACGCCAGGGTCGCTCAACTCCTGCTGAATGTGAATAACGACATGGCGGTGACCGACTCCCTGGATACGGCCCTGGTAACGCTGGTAAATATTATCGCCAAGACCATCGGCGCTGAACGCGGCACAATTTTCCTGAATGATACAAAAACAGGTGAGCTGTATTCGCGGGTTGCCCAGGGCAGCTTTATGCGCGAGATTCGCATGATGAACAACCAGGGTGTCGCCGGTTGGGTGTTTACCAATGACGAAGGCGCCATCGTTAATGATGCTTACAAGGACAGGCGCTTCTATAAGAATGTTGATATTAAGACCGGATTCAGGACAAAAAGCATCCTGTGCGCTCCATTCTATAGCGCCTCGGGTGAAAAGATAGGCGTATCCCAGTTGCTGAACAAATTATCCGGAGAGTTTGATGAAAAGGACCTGGATCTGCTCATGATGATCACTCAGCAGGCCGCCATTGCCATCCAGAACCACCTGGTTATGGAGGAGGTGGAAGTGTTCAGGAAGCAGGAGCTGGATTTCCTGGAAGTCGTCTCACAGATATCCTCGGAACTTGAGCTGGAACCCTTGCTACAGAAGATCATCACTACCGTTACCCAGATGCTGGAAGCGGAACGTTCATCGTTGTTTATCAATGATGAGAAGGCCAACGAGCTTTACACGATAGTGGGGGAAGGCCTGGGCAAGAATGAGATCCGCTTTCCCAACCACCTGGGGATTGCCGGACACGTGTTCCAGACCGGTGAGGTACTGAATATTCCCCATGCCTACGCGGACCTGCGCTTCAATCCATCTTTCGACAAGCAGACCGGCTTTTTCACCCGTTCCATGCTGTGCATACCGGTAACCAACAAATCGGGCAAGACCATTGGCGTAAGCCAGGTGCTTAACAAACGGGGCGGACCGTTCACGGAGGAGGACGAAGCCCGGTTAAGCGCTTTCACGTCTCAAATTTCCATCGGTATCGAGAATGCCACCTTGTTCAAAAACGTCCAGAAACTGATGAACTACACCGAAAGTATGCTCAACAGTATGACCAATGGTGTGATCACCGTTAATGAGGATAAACTGGTAGCCACCTGTAATCCGGCGGGTTTGCGTATCCTGCGGATCGAATCTGAAGATGAGATTTTGCACCAGGAAATCGGGATGGTCTTTGCCGGTAAGAACGAATGGATTCTGAAGAAGATGGATGATCTGGAAGAAGTGGAGGTCATGGTGGATACCGAGCTGGAGTTTGGCGGGGAGACCATTTCAGCCAACATTACCATTCTACCGCTTCTGGACGAGGAGGAGAAAGCACTAGGCACCTTGTTTATGATCGAGGATATCAGCACCGAGAAACGGATGAAGTCCACCATGTCCCGTTATATGGACGCCGACCTTGCAGATCAATTGCTGGAAAGCGGTGATGATGTGCTGGGCGGACAACAGAGCGTCGGTACGGTCCTGTTCTCCGACATTCGGAGTTTCACTACACTTACCGAAGAGCTGGGACCGCAAGGCACGGTTAGTCTCCTGAATGAATACTTCACCATTATGGTCGATATCATTCAAGGAGAAGGGGGGATGCTGGATAAATTCATCGGTGATGCCATGATGGCTATTTTCGGCACCCCGGAGGCCCACGATGATGATCCCGACCGGGCCATGCGGGCGGCCATTGCCATGATGACCGAACTGAATGAGTTTAACAGGCTCCGTAAACAGAAGGGAATGATGGCCATTGATCACGGTCTGGGCCTGAATACCGATGAAATTGTCTCAGGAAACATTGGCTCGCCCAAGAGGATGGATTATACTGTCATCGGCGACGGCGTTAACCTGGCCGCCCGGCTGGAGAGCGCCTGCAAGAAGTACGGCGCGCACATTCTCCTGAGCGAATATACCCTTGAGAGCCTTAAGGCCACCTATCGGACCCGCCAGATTGATAGAGTTATCGTCAAGGGTAAAACGGAACCGGTGGGAGTGTATGAGGCGTTGGATTATCATGATAAGACCACATTTCCAAACATGATCGAGGTGTTGGGCCATTTCAACAGCGGTATAGAATACTACAATGAAGGCCGCTGGACCGATGCCATAAAGATGTTCAACGAAGCCCTGGCCGGCAACCCTAACGATAAATGCTCACAAATGTATGTCGAACGATGCGAGCAGCTGATCGCCAACCCACCCGAAGGCGAATGGGATGGGGTTTGGGTCTTCAAGAGTAAGTGAAACAGGAGGCAGCCATCAAAGACGCGCAAGCACATCTGGAAAAATCCATTGCATTAAACCCTGACTTTACCGAAGCGCACTACCATCTGGCATTGCTGCTGGCAGACCAGGGTGAGCTGCAGAAAGCCCAAAAGCACATCCAGAAGGTTATTGAGCTGGAGCCCGCACATTCCGATGGCCATTTCCATTTGGCACACCTTTTCCAGGAGTTGAAGGATTTTGAAAAGGCGCGGACGCACTTTCTCAAAGTCATTGAGTTAAATCCCAACCATGCCGACGCCCACTACCGTTTGGCCACACTTCTTGAGGAACAGGAAGAATACATAGAAGCGAGAAATTATTTCGAAAAAGTCACTGAAATCGATGAGAACTACACGCCGGCCTATTACCGCCGGGCCCGCCTGCTGACAGGTCCGGATGACTATGAACTGGCTAAGCAGAACTACCAGATGGCTGTCGATATAGATGAAAACTTTGCGGAAGCCCACTATTACCTGGGAAAACTGTTAGCCGGCGGCAGGAGAGTTAATGCCGACGGCACCTCTGTAACCGAGCCCGAATATGAGTTGGCCACAAAACATTTCAGGATAGCGCTCGATCTTAACCCGCATGACCCTAAGGCACACTTCAATCTGGCAAAGGCATATGCTGCCAGGAAAGAATATGGTCCTGCAGAGCAGCACTTCCTGAAGGCTATCGATCTCAATCCGGACTATGCCAAGGCGCACTTTCATCTGGCACTGCTGCTGCTTGAAATCGAGAAGCGGAAGGAGAGCGGGCAGAAGGAAGAGCAGTCGCCTGGGCAAGGCGCCTGATAGCGTGAGGTCAGGGAGCTGCACCAGTTGAATTACCCGGATCGAGTCCTGTTTCATCTTCAGAAGGCGATTGAGCTACGCCCGGATTATGCTGCCCCGCACTACCAGTTGGCGCTCCTGCTCCAGGAACAGAATGAAGTTCGCGAATCGCGGGCCTGCTTTAAGAAATCTATAGACGTGGCCCAGAAGTGTGCCATTAAACTGGCCAAGCGGGCGCAATATTATAAAGAGCAGCGCCAATTTGAAAGAGCGAAGAGCTGCCTTCTCGACGTCCACGACCACAGAGCAATAGCGGCGTTGGCAAATTATCAAATCGGAATAATGCTCTTGGCGGCCGGTAATGGCAGCGCGGCGCAACGGCATTTTAAGCAGGCTGTGGATCAGGACCCGGCACTTGCCGATGCCTACTATCAACTTGGGCTTTTGGCGAAGAACACCAAGCAAGCGGATAAGGCGAGGGACCACTTTGAAAACACTATTCTGTTGGACTACAACCACGCCGCCGCTCATTACGAACTGGCCCATATTCTCAGATCCGATGAAGATCATGAGCTGGCCCAAAATCATTACCTCATCGCCCTGGATTTGAATCAGTCCCTTAAGGATCCCGTCCTGGAACAAAGGTTCCGGAAAGGTCCTTAATCCCCCTTGTACCAGGGCTAGTTAAAGCCTGGGCAATAAGATTCGGAATAGAAGCATACCGCTATTCTACTCCCCTGCTATAATAATAACCGCTTCCCGACCGATAAATATATAGTCCGGGATCGAGCCGCCCGTTCATGATGTACGCCTGATAATACAAGCACAAGGATGTGACACCCGGAATGAATTACCCTGATCGAATCCATTATATTCATGAAGTCGATAATCCCTGGCTGACAAACCTGCTGGACAGCTATGCGGTCTGTGATCGGGAGTTGGAAAAGGAGGTGGCCCGGGAAGAAAAATCGCGAGGCGTAAAGGTAGCTTGTGCCAAGGGCTGCTACTATTGCTGCCTGACCCACGATATTCCGGTCTCTGCCCTGGAGGCGCTGGGTATATCGTGGTACCTTAACCGTATCATGGATACCGCACTCCGCGAAATGCTGTTGGAGCGCTTTCGTCAGCAGGAAGGCTACTCCGGTTGTCCGTTTCTCGCCGATGGGACCTGCCAGGTATACCCGGTCCGGCCGCTGGCCTGCCGGCAGTTTCTGGTGTATGAGACCCAATGCAAGCCCGATGACAGTGATCCGTTTTTTTCCAGGCCCCGGGATATGCATCCCCGGGACTCCAGCAGACTGTTCAAAGTGGCCATGCACTTACTTGATAACCCGGTGTATAATCTCGCTGACGATAAGGAGAAAATCGCCGCCTACCGGGACGGGATCATGCACAAGTCCATACCCGGCATGCACGAGATCGATTGGGTTGGCTTCTCCGAGATGACTGCCGGTCAGCTATTCTGATTCGCACGCATCGCGCTACTCGCCGCTACTCAGGCTTGTTGTCGTAAACCCACTTATAGTAGTCGTACTGTTTCAGCTTGGAAGCGGCCGCGTCGTCCAGTATGAGTATGGAATCCTGGTGGAGTTGCAGGGCAGAGGCCGTCACCATAGCGGTAACCGGTCCTTCGATGGCCTCGGCAACGACCTTGGCCTTCCCTTCACCGTTAGCCAATAACAGACAGGTACGGGCTTCCATAATGGTGCCCACGCCCATGGTAATGGCATACCTGGGTACTTCTTCCGGTGTGTCGAAGAAACGGGCGTTATCCTCGACGGTTTGCTTGGTCAGGGTTTTAAGTCTGGTGCGGGAGCCCAGGGAAGAACCGGGCTCGTTGAAGGCGATATGGCCGTCTGAGCCAATGCCCAGTACCTGCAGATCGATATGGCCGTAGGCTTCGATTTCGTTCTCGTACCACTCACAGTAGGCGTCGATGTCGCCGGCCATGCCGTTGGGAATATGCACGTTGGTGGGATTCACGTTGATGTGATTGAACAGGTTATCCCACATGAAAAAATTGTAACTCTGATCATGGGTGGCAGGCAGTCCGATGTACTCATCAAGATTAAACGTGACTATCTTCGAAAAATCGAGGCCCTCATCCTTATGCAGCCGGATCAACTCACGATACAGCCCCAATGGTGTGCTTCCCGTTGCCAGACCGAGCACAACAGTTGGCTTGTGATATACTAATTCGGCAATATATTGGGCTGCCTCTCTGTTGATGGCATCATAATCCGATTTGATAATTACTTCCATGAGATAACTCCTATCTTTGATTTCCAGTTAATTATTGGCCCTATCCCGATTGTGTTGAGCCCAGCGTTGTTTCAATTCCAGTTCCGGATTGCGCACCTGGTCCGGCAGTGATTCATACACCGCCGAGTGAATGCGTTGCCTCCAATCATAATATTTTGGATGTTTCCAGGACCGTTCCGGATGTACCGCATTGGTTAACAGAATAACAATGATTTCATTATCAGGATCGATCCAAAGCGAGGTGCCGGTAAAGCCGGTATGGCCATAACTGTTCGAACTGGCATAAACGCCGGAAGAGGCTTCCCCCTCTGGCGAGTCCCAGCCCAGGCAGCGGGAGCTGCCTGCCACTACGTTGGCCCGGCGTGTAAACAGGTTTACCGTGTTGGGCAGAAAAACTACCGAGTCGCGGTAAGCGCCTTTATTCATCATCATTTGGGCGAAGATGGCCAGATCCGCCGCCGTTGAGAAGAGCCCGGCATGCCCCGCAATGCCACCCAGACTGTAGGCGTTCTCATCGTGGACATGACCGCGCACGAATTGCTGCTCATCGATGCTGTATTCCGTGGGTACGATCCTTTTCATGCGCTGGGCCGGTGGATTAAAATACGTCGATGTCATGCCCAATGGCTGAAAGATGTTGCTGTCCACGAAGGCTGCCAGCGTCATGCCCGATAGCCGCTCCACCAACTTGCCAAGGATAATAATGCCGATATCGGAATAGACCGTTGCAACCCCCGGAATGGTATCCAACGCTGTCTGGTAGATGCTGTCCAGACGGGCGCTGACGGATCCCTCCATTTGGTAAAAGGCCTTGAAGGGGGGCAGTCCAGCGGTGTGGGTGATCAGATTACGGATTGTGATACTGGATTTTAGTCGGGTCTGCTCCCGTGTTGGACCGCGAAACTCCGGCATAAATTTGGTAATTTGATCATCGAGTTTGAGTTTCCCGCAGTCGTAGAGCTTCATAATGGCTGAGGTGGTAGCTACAACCTTGGTGATCGAAGCCAGATCGAATATATCTCCCCGGGCGTCAGGTTCGTTTTTAGCATAGGTATGATAGCCGAACGCCTCGTGGATAAAGATCTGTCCATCCTTGATACCCAGCAGCACTCCGCCTGGCCAGGCCGAATCGGCTACCGCTGCCTGAAGCAATCCCGGTATGGATGAAATATCGGCTTCCACTTCGTAAGGCATGGTTCTACGCAGGACGGTTGGCAGATACAGCGAGTCGGGTACTTCTATCGTCACGCGATCGGGGCCATCACCGCAGAGAGTATAGATCAACATGGCGCTGGTATCAGCCAACACCAGCGAATCAACAGGTGACTCAAGGCCTGCTCCCAACTCACATATACCGGGGATACTGACAGGCAATCTCCCTGAGATCGCTGTATAGCCCAGCAGAGCAGAAGCGGCGGCTGACTGCATGGTATAGGTGCTGTTATAAGCACACAGGTAGGCAGGCAATTCCGGCAGGGCTTGCACCAGATACGGCGTACCCAAACTGACCATGATAACACGAGCCGTTTTTCCCATGAGCTCGTGAAGAAATTCTTCCTGTTCTTCCGGAAGGAATATCCGGTCCTTGCGCATTGCAATGCCCACAAAAGCATTGACCAGTACTCTGGCGCCGTCGGGTACTGTATCGAGTATAGCCTGGTAAGTTGCAGGGCTGTCTGAGGCATCCAACTGAAACGGTTTAGCCGGCAGCCCGGAGTTGATGATGCCCCTGGTAACGGTGCTCAATCTATGATTGTAGGGATAATCGTATAGATCAATTACGATCAGTGTGTCCTCCTTGGCCGTATATTTCAGGGGGACTAGGCTGCCTCGGTTTCTTACCATAGTGATGGACTCAGCCGCGATCCGTCCTGCGCTTTCCCGGTACTCAGACCGGCCTAATTGCGATCTGGTTAACTGGTAATCATTAAAGCGATTTCGGTGGAGACCGAGGCGTTCCTTCAATAACAGCACCCGCAGGGCAGCCTCATCAATGCGTCGCTCGCTGATAATACCGTTATTCACCGCCCGCTCCACCACATCAATCGACGTCCGTACTCCCTGGGCTTGGATGATCAGGTCGACTCCGGCGTTGATGGCGTTGATCAACGCATAGTCCGGTGAAAAATTCTCGGCGATACCACCCATACGCATGGCATCGGTAATTACCACACCTTGAAAATCCATACGTTTCCGCAGTACATCCTCAATCCAGAATTTGGACATGGTCGCTGGCGTACCTGCATGGGTTTGATAGTCCGGGGATTGGAGGTGCCCCACCATGACGGCTTCTATACCTGCGTCGATGGCCGCCTGGAACGGCAGCAGCTCAAGTGACCACAATCTGGCGGAATCACTAGGCACCGTGGCCAGAGAACTGTGGCTATCCGTTTCCGTATCGCCGTGGCCGGGAAAATGCTTGGCTGTGCCCGCAACGCCATGGTCGTGCAAGCCGCGGATATATTCTCCGGCGTATTGGCCCACT
>DAOWIJ010000218.1 GCA_030640955.1 Fidelibacterota bacterium | reverse complement strand
GCTGGTGGCATACATCTTCTTCAGCCTGGCCAAACTGATGATGTTGATCCCGTTCTGGCTGAAGTTCTCGGTTATGAACTCGGAAACATCGTCATCTTCGTGGGACAGGATGGCCGGTTTGTTATCCAACAGGGTTACATCGCAACCGAAGGAGTTGAAGGTGGAAGCAAACTCGCAGCCGATGACCCCGGCGCCCAGGATCAGCATGCTTTTAGGCAACTGTTGCAGGGATACGATCTCATCACTGGACATGATCCGTTTGCCGTCCTGCTCAATGGTCGGTAGCCACCTGGGCTTGGTGCCGGTGGCAATAATGATATTCTCGCCCCGGTATAGCTTACCGCCCACCTCGACGGTCTGGGGATCGTCAAAGGCGGCATAGCCCTTGATTTCGTGTATGCCCAGAACAGCGATCTGCTGCCTGTAGAGGGCCTCCAGCTCCTCGCTGCCGGTGATCAGTTGATCATACACCTGGTGGAAATCCACCTGGCGGGCGGCCGGGACATAGCCACGGCCCGGCTTTTGGGCGACCATGTGATCCTTGGCCAGCTCGTACATGCCCTTGGACTTGTACGCGCCGTGAATGCCGTAGCCCCAGATCCGCTGCCCGTTGACCAGGCCCATACTAAGGCCCTTCATGGCGCCCCGGGTGGCGGCGGCCATGCCACCGGGACCGGCGCCGACCACCAGCAGATCGAAGGAAGCTTCTATATTTTTAGGGGCGCTCATGTGGATTATACGTCACCCTTCATACACAGACTGAAACTTACGCAGATTTTTGCATATTTTGTGTAGACCCGCCAGTTCTTTTCTCGTATCTTCAGGTCATGCCTGGAATCAGGAAAGAGCGCCTGCTGCTGAAGCTTGCCAACGCCCTGCGCGACGGCAAGATGCTGAAGGAGACCCTCTACCAGGTGGTAGCCATGTTCGTCATGCTGAAGGACAGCGCCGTGCCGGCCACCGCCAAGGCCGAGGTCATCGGGGCGTTGCTCTACCTGATTAACCCGTTCGATGCCCTGCCCGACCTGCTGCCCATCGGGCTGGTGGACGATATCGCCCTGCTGGGGTTGGTCTGGAAACACGTGCAGTGCCACATCAGCGACGATCACCGCGATGAGGCCCGCCGCCTGGTGCTGGACATCATGGGCCGCCTCAACCTGACGAAAGAAATCGCCCCCGAATAATCCCTGCCGGCTGCCAATCCCACACACCGAAAGTGGCCCCTTTGCCCGTCTGCCGGTAGTACATTCGGTGTTGCATTTCTTAACGTGAAATAAGATTTACAAGGAGCTCAATCATGCGTTTTTTACTTTTTGCCGTCATCGCGGTAGTCGTGCTCTTCCTGTCCGTTTATGTCAAGCGATCGTCGGTGCTGTCAAGTAATCTGAAGCAGATGGGCTTGGGTCCGGGTCTGCTCCAGGGAATAGCGTTCATCGCCCTGCTGATGGCAGCCTTCCAGTTGATCACCATCATTGACGCCGGCACCGTGGGCGTGATCAAGGTCTTCGGCAAGGTTGACAGCCGGGTGTTGCGTGAAGGGGTAAATGTGCGTAATCCCTTCGCTGATATCATTAAAATGAACATCAAGACCCAGGAGCGCCGGGAGGAGATGCGGGCTCCCTCCAAGGAGAACCTTACCGTGGGCCTGGAGATCAGCGTGATCTACCATTTGGAACCGTCGGTCGCCCCTGAGATAGTACGGACTGTCGGCCTGGAGGAAGATCTCATCCGCAAGGTATTGCTGCCCAATTTCCGCTCGGTGGTCCGGGATGTGACCGCCAAATTTGAAGCCAAAGCGGTGTACGCCTCCAAGCGCGATGAGGTGGCCGCTGCCATCTCGGCCAAACTAGCCGAAGCTGTTTCCGAACGGGGAATTGCGATAGAGTCCACTCCGCTTCGCGACGTGATCCTGCCTCAGGACCTGGCAGCCGCCATCGAGGAGAAATTGCGCGCCGAGCAGGAGAGCCAGCGCATGGAGTTCGTCCTGGTGAAGGAGCAGAAGGAGGCGGCCCGTAAACGGATCGAAGCCGAGGGCATCCGGGATTTCAATAAGACGGTGGCCGAAGGGATATCGGATAACTTCCTGCGTTGGAAGGGGATCGAGGCCACCAACGCCCTGGCCGGCAGCAACAATGCCAAGGTAGTGGTGATCGGCTCAGGCAAAGACGGCCTGCCGATTATCCTGGGAGGCGTGAACTAGCGGTCTGGATGCTCGATACTCGATACTAGATGTTTAGCCCGCCATTGGTGGGGATGAAGCAGGATATTGGATATTAGATATTGGATGACCGCCCTCAGAGATGGGGGCGGTTTTTTACTTATATAGTAAATGTATCAATAATTTTGCTTTAAGGTGGGTTTTAGACAATCGAATTTCATTTAGGATCCGGCGACAAAGAAAAAGGTTACTCACTTGTTCTGGATCAGATTTTTACCAATCGTATAGCAATGCAGGCTGGTTGGACAAAATTCTATTGGAACTCCAGACACGATGAGTTCTCCTCTAATGGTACGTGTTGTTACCACTGGTTTTCTACTAAGCGAATGTTTCTTGGAGTAGTCGATTATCCCTTTGATCCTACTTGGATTGGAGTAGGATTTATCACTCCACTTTATCTCAACAGCCCAGATAGTGCGAGGCGAGCCTTCGATAATACCTATTACATCAACTTCGGCTTCCTTCCAACGGCCATAATAGATGCTCTCAATATACGTTTTATCATGAAGCCACTGCGCGAATACCGCCGTCTCTGCCAGTTTTCCCATATCCTCTGAGTCGATCTGTACTGGACCAAACAGGGCCGCTCTCATAGACGGATTTGTTAAGTATACCTTAAAATGGCGATCGCGTTTAAATCTCTGCCCCGCCAGTGTCACTTTCCTGATTCTTTTGATCAGAAATGCTGATTCCTGATATTCCAGGTATTTCACAATCGTATTCTTTTGGACGCCTGACTTCTGGGATAAATCTTCGAGGCTGATCTCTTCACCAGTGTTGTAGGCAATATTGGTGAATAAACGGTTGAGTTCCTGGATATCTCTGATACCGTATAAACCTGGCAAATCCCGTAGGAGAACTTTGTCTATAATGTCACTCTTGATAAATCTTGCTGGGTCTGCCTTTATCTGCTCGGAAAAAACCGCCTCAGGATATCCACCGAAATTAAGGTAGTTGATAAAATGCCGATTTAGTTCACCGATATCCAGCGCTATATAGTTGCGTTGATTCTCAGAATCAGCCTTGATCAGGTCTTTCTCTATTTCAATAAAACCAAGGTATTCTGCAAATGTAAGTGGTGGCAGCATAAAGTCTGTAAAACGGCCCGCACCTGATTCGATACTCTTGAATCTGAGAGCAGCCGCGGCAGAACCCGAAACTATAAACTTATAATTGGGATAGGTATCTACCAGGCTCTTGAGATGCACTTCCCAGTTTGCCAGGTACTGCACCTCATCAAGGAAAATAATAAGTCTTTCACTACCTGGCTGCTGTATGATATCAATGAAGTTCTTAACATGATGCTCCAGAGGCGTGCCAGTAAATACAGGAGCGTCAACAGATACATAGAGTATATTATTGGCTGGAACCCCATTATCGATCAGTTCGTATATGGCATGATGAATCAGTACTGTTTTACCGACCCTCCGTGGACCCATTAGCACAACAGCCCTGTTGGGATCAGGCATTGAAATATACTTGTAGAATTGCGGCAGGTATGCCCGCCCAGGCAGGTCCGCATAAGGTAAATTTGAATGAGAACTCCACCACGGATTATCATAGCGATAACGCGCCGCAATTTCGCCAGCTGTAATCTCTCTCATTTCACTTCCATTAAACTTAATACATTGATCTTACTAGATATTTATGTCGATGTTATATCATTATACTGAGTCTAATATAACTATAAAATGGGTTAAACGCAATATATATTGCTTATTTATACGATGGATCATAGTACAGGCAGCCAATCCCCCCGCGTTCCGCAGTACAGGCCTGACGGGGATGGATTGCATTAATGTAGTTATTCCTTGGTCTTGGGTTCCGGTCTTACCCCTCGCCTTCAGGAGAGGGGGCGACACGCAGTGTCCGGGGGTGAGGTAACGCCCCTGCCCGCCACGCAATATTGCCAACCTGATCTCACCTTTCCCTATTAACTTTGAACGCTGAGCCCGTCCCCGCATTCCGCGGGACAAGCCTGCCGAAGGGCTCGATGTCTATCCCGACATAGGCGGGTCTTGATGCAGGATATTTGATACGGGCCTGAGCCAGTCGAAGGGCCTATCCTGAGCTTGTCTAGGGCTGGTGGTCATCGGCTCGGGTAAGGATTATACTTGGGGGACAAGATGAGGGAAGGAATTTCCGCCTTGGAGCGATCTCATCTAAAGTATTTGGGAAATAAATGTATTGTGTAAATTATGAGAATGAGATCGACTGTAATTTGTTGTAATATGAATAATATTCACACTTCTAGAATTGCCAATACTGGGAAATTATAGGATGAGGTTTACACGAATCAATTTTAGTAATTGGCGAAACTTCCGCAAGGTTGAGATCAAACTGCAGAAAAGAGCGTTCATTGTTGGTCCGAATGCCGCCGGAAAATCAAACTTGTTGGACGCTTTTCGCTTCTTACAGGACATTGCATCAGTAGGGGGAGGACTTCAGCAAGCAGTAAACAAACGGGATGGTGTATCAAAGATTCGGTGTTTGGCTGCGCGGAGAGCCCCCCAAGTTATTCTTGAAATAGATATTGGCGCGAATGATAGCGAAAACCCAGATTGGACCTATAGACTTGAGATAGTCCAGGATAGAGCAAGCAAACCTGTTGTTGAAAAAGAAATTGTTGAGAGATTTGGAGAAGTTATTCTATCAAGACCTGACAAAGAGGATGAATCAGACCCTGAACGTCTCAGGCAAACGCACTTAGAACAGGTAAATGCAAATAAGCAGTTCCGGGAAATATCTGAATTTCTCAACACTGTTAGGTATCTCCATATTGTCCCTCAATTAGTAAGAGAACCCGATCGCTCGACTGGCAAAGTGAATGATCCTTATGGTGGCGATTTTCTGGAGAGGCTCGCGAGGACACCTAAAAGCACGTTGGAATCCAGACTAAATAAAATAAGAACCGCGTTACGAGTGGCAGTACCCCAGCTTAAAGATTTAGAATTAGTCCGTGATAATCGAGGAACCCCTCATATTCAAGGTCTTTATGAGCACTGGAGACCAAATGCCGGGTGGCAAACAGAAGATCAATTTTCGGACGGCACCCTAAGACTTCTAGGGTTATTATGGTCTGTGCTTGAAGGGACGGGTCCGCTACTTTTAGAAGAACCAGAATTATCTCTTCACCCCGAATTAATCCGTCACGTGCCACAAATGTTTGCAAGATTAAGTCGGAAAAGGGGCCGCCAAGTATTTATCAGCACACATTCGGGGGATTTATTACAAGATTCGGGCATTGATGCAAATGAAGTACTATTGCTCCTGCCAAGTTATGATGGGACTAGAGTTATCACTGCCCAAGACGATGATCAAATTGTGGCTCTGCTTGAGAATGGTGACCTTTCTATCGCTGATGCAGTGCTTCCGAGAACATCACCGAGCAATGCCTCTCAAATTGCTCTCTTTGGGGATTGATGCGTCCTTTCATCACCGCTGCTGTTGAGGGGTATCCTGATGAAGCAGTTGTACGAAGAATCTGTGATATGGCTGGATTTGGTATCGCGGTAATTCATAGAAAAAGAGGTAAAGACCAGCTTGATAAGAATCTTCTAGGCTATAATAACGCCGCAAGGTTCGCCCCTTGGTTTGTACTTCGGGATTTGGATCATGATGCTGTGTGTGCTCCAGAGCTTTACGATAAACTATTACCTTCTCCTGCGCCTAAAATGCATTTTAGAATCGTAGTAAGAGAAGTTGAAGCGTGGATACTGGGCGATCGCACCAAGTGTGCGCAATATTTTCGTATCTCAAAATCGAAATTCCCTTTGAACCCTGAAAATCTAGAAGATCCCAAAGCTGAATTGATTCGTATTGTGAGCAGATTTGGCAGTTATGATATGAGAGAGGAGATTGTACCAATCCCTGGCGGAACTGCAAAAGAGGGACCTGCATACGCTTCACGAATCGCTGATTTTGCCCAAAATCATTGGTCCCCTTTGGATGCTTCAAGGGTGTGTGATAGTCTCCAGAGATGCTTATCATCACTCCAAAGCATCAGATGATTCTTTCCCCCATGCACATCGCCCTGCTGCGCGCCATCATAGACATCCCCGACGCCCACAACCTGAAGGACAAGCGGGCGGTGGTGCGCTCCATCAAGGACCGGGTAACCAAACATATGAACGTGTCGGTGGCGGAAGTAGGCCAGCACGACGTGTGGAACCGGGCCGAGCTGGCCTTCGTCACCGTGGCGGCGGAAAAGGAGGTGGTGGAGAAGCGCGTGTCGGCCGTCAACACTCTTCTGGAAGAAGGCCGTGACTGGGTGCTTCTGGAAGTGAAGGTGGAGCCGCTCTAGCGCTATTCAGGCACTACCGGATTCACCGGCAGCGGTTCGGGCCGGGTAGCCAGGTCGCTCACCAGGCGGGCCACCAGCCCACCGATACGCGACATACCCTTGTAATTGATCAGGCCCACGTCATCATCGGGTGTATGATACTGGTCGTGCCCGCCGGTTGTCAGGTGCAGCACCGGCTTTTCACGCAGAAAGTAGGTCAGGTGATCGCTGGCCCCTTGGGGCTGGGCTGTGAAATCGAGCAGTAGTTGGTCCGTGTTAACCGTATTCACCAGGCTGGGCCACTCGCTGGATGACCCGGCGCCGTGAATGCTCAGGCGGTTTTGACGCAGACGGCCCACCATGTCCATGTTCACCATGGCGGTAACGGTCTCAATAGGTAAAGGCGGGTGTACGGCGGCATATTTGGACCCCCACAGACCCGGCTCTTCAGCGCCAAAGGCCTGGAACACCATCGTGCGCCGGGTGCCCTTAGGCTGGTTGGCCGACAGATAGCGGGCCACATCGATCAGCAGGGCCACCCCCGAGGCGTTATCGTCAGCTCCGTTGTGAATGGCCGTCTCCAGTGGTACCGCCGAACCGGAACCGGGTCCCCCCATGCCGACGTGATCGTAGTGGGCGCCCACAATGAGCCATTGATCCTTCAGTTTACCCTTGCCAGGCAGCACCGCCACCACATTGCGGGAGGTATCCTCAACGGCGGTTACATTGGTAGTGAGACTCACTGTCAAACCTCGTATTTCATGGCTGAAGGGCAGCCGTGAGGTATCGATTTCACGCCTCAGGTCCTCCACCGTCAGGCGTTCGCCAGCCAGGAGGCTGTCGGCGGCGGCCTGGGTCAGCAGTGCCGTTGGTATCCCAGCCTGGGCCGGGCTGCTCCGGGGTATCAGGACCGGCAGCTCGTAGGGCGAGCCACTGGATCCTAAATGCACCAGCAGGACGGCGCCGGCGCCTTGCAGCCGGGCCGTGAGTACCTGTTTGCGCCGGTTGGTCTGCGATTGCTCGTCATCCAGCAGCGGTCCGGGACTCAGCAGCAATGCGATTTTCCCACCCATATCAATGTCCGCGTAATCATCGTAAATGATCTCGTCATCACGCTTACCATAGCCGGCGAAAACCAGCTGGCCGGAAACGGCAGCGTTCGGTGAAGCAACCAGCGGTCTGAAGTCAATACCGGGTCTCAACTGACCTGCGGTGGCGCCCCGCCATGCAATCTGATTACCCGGGCCCAGCTCAATCTCCGCGGAAAATGGGAAGGATTGGTAATAGCTTTCTCCAGCCGGTTCCAACCCGGCATACGCTAATTGATTTCTAATATAGGTGGCGGCACGCCGGGCGCCGGCTGTGCCTGCTTTGCGCCCCTCCAGAGCATCGTCGGCCAGGAATTCCACGTGACCGAGGAGGGCTTGCGGCGTCAAGGGCGCGAATTCCGAGCGGACGTCTGTGACCGCAGGTGGGCGTTTGGATGAGCAACCGGCGGTTAATCCGATTGCTACGATAATGCTAATTAAATCAGACCGCCCCATAGGCCCCGCTAACTCCGGTTAACCTGCTTTACTAACTCGGGGAAGTCGGTAAAGATACCATCTGCACCGATGGCCTTGAAATGCTCTATGGCCGGCCGGTTGTTGACGGTCCATACGTAGATCTTCATGCCCAGCAGGTGCACCCACTTGACCACCCGGGGCGTCACTACCCGGTCAGTTGCATGGAGAAAGTCAGGCCGCACCAGCGGCAGCAGGTAGGGACGGCGCAGCACCCACGGCATATTGATGTCCCACCAGATAAAGCCGATGGCCAGCCTCGGTTCCAGCCGTTTCACCTTCAGTAATGAGAAGGGATTGAAACTTGATATAATGGTTCGGTCCACCATGCCGCGCCGGCGCACTTCGGCCACTACTTTATCTTCCAGGGCGGTAGACCTCCAATGGTAGGATTTGATCTCGATGTTGACCAGCATCGACGCAGGTATAATATCCAGTACTTCCCCCACTGTCGGCACGGCAGTTCGGGCAAAATCACCGCTCCAGGAATGGGAGGCGTTGAACTGCCGTATGTCGGCATAACTATGTTCCCAGACATAGCCTGTGCCATCGGTCGTCCGTTCCAGGTCCCAATCGTGCCGCACTACCAGCTGACCATCGGCCGTCTCCATTACATCCAACTCGATGCCGTCGACTCCGGATCGGATTGCCTCCTCGAAAGCCGGGATCGTATTCTCAGGCGCCCGTGATGGTACTCCCCGGTGGGCAAACAGTAATAATTGCTCCGGCTCAAACCAGGGGAACGACCGTCTTCGGCGCTCCCGGTAGAAATGAATTGCTCCCCCGATCACCAGGACCAGGAAACAGGCCACCAACCCAACCAGTAAAGCCAGGTTCATGGCTGAAGAAGTGTTGTGCCCTGCATCTGGATGGATCGAGTCATGTTTTCAGGTTGTCCGTAGAAGGAAGTTAGGCCGGCGCCCTACTGGTGGCAAGGCCGCCTGTTTTATCCTGTTTGTAACCTGGGCCCACGATTTTCATCTAACTTCTGGATACATAAAATTTCACCTTAATGGCATAATCAAAGGAGAATCAAATGCCTGTTACCTTAACTGACGCAACCTGGAATCAGGAAATTGACCAGCATCAGGGCCTGGCCCTGGTAGATATCTGGGCGCCGTGGTGTGGCCCCTGCCACATTATTGGTCCCGTTGTGGAAGAAATCGCCACTGAGTACGAGGGACGCGCCAAAGTTGGCAAGCTGAATGCCGACGAAAACAGGAAGCCCGGAGAATTCGGTGTAACAGGTATTCCCACCCTGCTAATCTTCCGTGATGGCAAGCTGGTAGACAGCATCGTTGGCGCCGTACCCAAGAATATGATCACCGAGCGGCTGGATTATCACCTGACTGCCGAAACGGCTCAGTCATAACCGGAAGACTGTGGCTGTCATGGTACACTTGCAATCTTCCGGCGTAAATTCCCTGCGTGCAGGAACAAGATGTACCAGATATTGCCAGGTTGGTGGAGCAGTACTCCAGCCGCGTGTACGGTCTGGCCCTGCGCCTGACCGGGAATAAGGACGATGCCGAAGATGTCCTGCAGGAAGCATTCCTGACTGTCATGCAGAAGCTGGATACATTCCAGGGTCGCAGCGCCATCTACACCTGGATTCACCGCATCGCTACCAACATTGCCCTGGGCAAATTGCGCAAACTGCGGAAGGCGCCCGATGTGGATATCGAACCCGATGATTTTAAGGCCCTCTCATCAGGGCTGGCGGAACACACTTTCCACTTCGAGGACGATTACGACACTCAATTTCTGCGGGAAGCCATCGACAGGTCGCTGCAGAAACTGCCGGAACACCTGCGGGTCGTGTTCCTGCTGCGGGACGTTGAAGGCTTCAACACCCAGGAGACCGCCGATATGCTGGACATAACCGTGGCCAACGTAAAGGTCCGGCTGATGCGCGCCCGCATCCAGCTGCGCAACCTGCTGGCCCACGTGAGACCGCAGGGAGGGAACACATGAGCAACCATGACAACAAATTCAAGCGCACCGTCTGCGAGCAGCTGGGCGAAGACCTGGACGCCGAACTTTGTAAAGAGGTCCAGCGGCACCTGGAGGGCTGCCCCGACTGCCGGGCCCAGTTCGACTCCATCAGGAAAACGGTTTCAATCTACCGCAAGGCACATACCGATGAGCAACTCCCTGGCAATGTGGAAGAGCGCCTGTACAAGGTGCTCTCGCTACCCCACCGCGAAAATGGTGGGGATACCGGCCACACCAACCAGTAGAATTTCAATAATGATCTAGAGGTATTAATATGACTGAAGTTGAAGTACGCCGCCTGGAAGGCAGCACTTTTATGGCGAAAGGCCCCTCCAGCCACTGGGTGGTGATGGACTCCACGCCCAAAAACTACGGCCAGGACGGCGCCGCCCAGCCCATGGAAATGGTGCTGTTCGCCATGGGCGGCTGCAGCGGCATCGACATCGATCTTATTCTCCGCAAAATGAGCGTGGAAATGGACGACTTCCGACTGAAGATATCGGGCGAACAAGCTGAAACGGAGCCTCGCATCTACACCAAAATCCACGTCGAGTACCACTTCTGGGGCACCGATCTGCCCCTGGCCAAGCTGAAAAAGGCGGCGCAGCTCACCGATGAGAAATACTGCCCCGTCACCAACATGCTCAACAAGGTTGCCGAGGTAACCACCGAAGTGATTGTGCACAAGCCGGGGGAAGCGGGCTAGAGGCTGGAGGCTGGGGACTCGATACTGGATATTGGATGTTGGATATTGGATGGGACCCCGCAGAATGCGGGGGGACCCCGTCATCCGCCGACCCGAAGCGTCGGGGACAGGCGGCGGGGCTTGATCCCCGAATCTCGAAACTCGCAGGCCGTAAACTGAGCAACACCTGTCGTTGCGAGGAGCGTCAGCGACGTGGCAATCCGGGATGTAGGCAGATCGCCACGTCCCTACCGCAGCGTCGGGACTCGCGATGACAGGGTAACTCGATACTCGCAACTCTTTCAATTTTCCCGTACATTCGGGCCATGGTTTCACCGTTAAGACTTGCCTTGTATGCCCTCCTTGCCCTGGGTCTGTTTGTCGCCTGCCCCACGGAACCCGACCCGGTGGTATGCCCCGAGTATTACCACCCCTGCACCGATGATCCCGACATCTGCTGCCCCGACACAACCAGCCACGAATTTGTCTGGGAAGTATACCATTTGGGTGAGTTGACCTCGCGCCTTTTCGACGTATATGCCGCCTCTGAGGACGATATCTGGGCAGTGGGAGCGATCATGCATACGGATACCATTCACGCGGATTCTTCAACCACCTGGCGGCGCAAGTACAATACCGCCCACTGGAACGGATATGAATGGGAATTAAGACGGATCCCACATTCACCTTTATATCCAGGGGGAACCATCGATACCTCTTATAGCGATGATATGAGATCCGTTTACGGCTTTCCGCCCGATAGCACCATTTGGTTCAACGCAAATACCGCATCCCTGACACGGTGGGATGGGAGAGATTACACTTTTTTTCACCCTAGGTACTTTGGATTTGGGGGTGTCTGGGAAATGTGGGGGCCTTCAGATAATATCCTTTATCTTGTTGGGTATAACGGTGGTATCGCTAGATACAACGGCTCGTATGTGTCTCCCATGAACACAGCCACGGATGTCTATCTGAGAGATGTGTGGGGTTCGTCCGATGGCTCGTATGTGTGGACCTGCGGGTACAAGGTGACGGACGGTGCTGGCAGCGTGCTCATGCTTAACGATGGCATCGGCTGGCAGACCCACTGGTACCAGTACTACGATGAAAACGCAAATCTGATCTCCGATACGACACAGAGCTATGTGGGCCATATCAGCAGCCTGTGGCAGGCCACCGAGGACAGCCTCATCGTTGTAGGAGGCAATGGCATCTGGTGGCAGGATATCAGGGGCGAGGGGAAGGCAAAACCGCTGAAGATTTCACTGCAGGGATTTCCGAACAAAGTACGTGGCTCTGGGCGAGATAATATATTTATTGTTGGTTCAGGTGGGCTTATATGGCACTTCAATGGTGCCACCTGGAAGAAGTATAATGAATTCAATAATCCTATTTATTATTTCAGTTCGGTGGCGGTGTTAAAAGATATGGTCGTCATTATTGGTGAAGATTTCAGCGAGGGAGTTCAGAAGGATATCATCATCATAGGCAGGCGGATGGAGTGAGTGATGGCAGGGAGATTGATACTCGATGTTGGATATTGGATATTGGATGTTGGATATTGGATACTAGGAACCCGGAACTCGACACCAGGAACTCCACTCCCCCTTCCTAGGCTGATTTGAATTGCCTAAATTTAACGGGGCTAATTGGTCCTGTTTTGACTTTCTTTGTAGCTTTCATCCTGGACCAGGGGGTTATCATGTCTGGTGCTAAATCGAAATGGGTATCGGCTGAAGAAGCCACCAGTGTGATCAAGTCCGGGGACAAGGTGTTCGTGGGCTCGGGGGCGGCGGTACCCCGGGAGCTGGTCCAGGCCATGACCGCCAGGCACGGCGAGCTGCGGGACGTGCAGGTGCACCACATCCTCACCTTGGGCGCCACCGAAGAGACCGCTCCCTATACAGCCCCCGGCATGGAACCCAGTTTCACCCATCACGCCTGGTTCATCGGTCCCAATACGCGCGCGGCGGTCAACGAAGGCCGGGCCTATTTCATTCCCGTATTTCTGTCGGAAGTCCCCAACGCCATAACCCGTGTAGCCCCGGAAGTAGCGCTAATCCAGGTGAGTCCCCCGGACAAACGAGGCTACTGCTCGCTGGGTGTATCGGTGGATGTGGTCCGGGCAGCCTACAAGGCCAGCAAAACGGTTATAGCGGAAGTAAATCCCCAACAGCCCCAGACCCAGGGGTATTCCTACGTGCACATTGATGAGCTCGATTACCTGGTGGAGGTTGATTATCCCCTGTACACCTACGCCGCCAAAGAACCGACCGATGAACAGCGCAAAGTGGGCGAGAACATCTGCACCCTTATAGAAGACGGCGCTACCTTACAGGTAGGTATCGGCTCCATTCCCGATGCGGCCCTGAGCTGCCTGAAAGGTCACCGGGACCTGGGTGTCCACAGCGAGATGATCTCTGACGGCATCATGAGGCTGGTGGAATGCGGCGCTGTAACCAATGAGCGGAAACACATCAACCCCGGCAAGGTGATCGCCAGCTTTATGCTGGGCACCCGCGACCTGTACAGCTGGGCCGACCGCAATCCGGTGCTGGAGATGCGCCCCACCGAGTACACCAACGATCCTTATAACGTCTCCCGCAACGACAAGGTGGTAGCCATCAATTCGGCCCTTTCCATCGACCTTAAAGGGCAGGTTTGCTCCGATAGCCTGGGAAGGAAGTTCTACAGCGGCATTGGCGGGCAGGTGGATTTTATTCGCGGCGCCGCCCGGTCACCGGGTGGCAAGCCCATCATCGCCATGCCGTCGACCGCTACCGTGAGCGACCGGACCATTTCCCGCATAGTACCCGTATTGGATGCCGGAGCGGGAGTTGTTACCAGCGAGGGTGACGTGCACTATCTGGTCACCGAGTACGGTATTGCCAGCCTGCATGGGCATGCCGTGGGTGAGCGCGCCGAACAGCTCATCAGCATCGCCCACCCCGATTTCAGGGAAGATTTGTATGCTTATGCCCGTGAGTCCGGCTTTATAGTCAAAAAACTGTTTTAGAGATCAAGTTATCGCGGCCTAAATTCGGGCCGGATGCATCGAATACATTTTCGGCAACTATCCTACTCTGATCGCTGCCACACTGTCGGTAAAATCCAATTCGTAATATTATGAGGAGCCCCCTGATGCTGAATAGATATCTATCCGGGTTATTGTTAATGGTCCTGGCAACCTGTGCCGGTCCTGTCTCACAGACTGGAAAATTTGCCGTTGACTCAGTGCCGGCTTATGAGTCCGCATGGCAGGCTGACCTGGCATCGGCCCAGACGCTTTTTAACTCGCTGAAAACCTACTCGGGTCCAGCCTCGGTTGAGAGTACGCTGACCCTGTTGAACGATTTGGAATTTATGCTATTCAAGGGCAGTGCCGGCGCCGAACTGATGGCCAATGTACATCCTGCTGAAGAAATGCGCTCTAGCGCGGAGCAGGCCCAGCAGGCCTTTTCCAACCTGGCAACGGAGCTGGGTTTATCCCGCGAGGCATACGATAATGTCGTGGCGGTTGATGTCTCGGCCGCCGATGCCGCGACCCAGCGCTACCACGCCAATACAATCCGTGATTTCAAGCGTGCCGGCGTGGATCAGGATGCCGAGACCAGGGCAAAGATCAGGGCCCTTCAGGAGGAACTGGTGGTTATCGGGCAGGACTTCGGTAAGAATATCCGGGAAGATGTGCGATCCGTCAAGCTCGATTCCGTCGCTGAGCTGGCCGGATTACCGGATGACTTCATCGCCGGCCACCAGCCGGGTGATGACGGCATGATTACCATCACCACCGATTACCCGGACTACCTCCCCTACATGACCTACGCCGAATCAGATGCCAGGCGCTTTGAGCTCTATATCGTATACAAGCAGCGTGGCTATCCCGCCAATGTGGAGGTCTTGGAACAAATGATTGCCAGGCGGCACGAGCTGGCCAATCTGCTGGGATACGAAACCTGGGCCGACTATATCACCAGTGACAAGATGATCGGCAGCGCTCAGGCAGTGGCCGAGTTTATTGAACGGGTAAATGAAGTGGCGGATCCAGCTTCGGAGGTGGATTACCAGATGCTGTTCCGGCGCCTGAAGAAATTGGAACCCGACGCCATCGAGGTGGGCGACTGGCAGAAAACTTACCTGGGCGAACTGGTCCAGTTGGAAGAATACAGCTACGATTCTCAGGAAGCGAGACAGTATTTTGCGTACGACAAGGTACGCGATGGTTTGTTCACACTTACACAGACCATGCTGGGACTGACCTACAAACCGTACGAAGCGGAAGTCTGGCACGCCAGTGTGCAAAGCTATGAGGTGTGGGATGGCGATGAGATCATCGGCCGCTTCCACCTGGATATGCATCCCCGGGATGGCAAATTTAAGCACGCCGCGGCCTTCCCCATGCTGCCGGGTGTCACAAGCAAGCAACTGCCGGAGGTTGCTTTAGTGTGTAATGTCCCAGGAGGTGACGGCACTCCGGGACTCATGAGTCACGGCCAGGTAAGGACTTTTTTCCATGAGTTTGGCCACCTGCTGCATCACATTCTGGGCGGTAACCATCAATGGGTAGCACTTTCCGGCATTGCAACCGAATGGGACTTTGTGGAAGCGCCCTCACAACTGTTGGAAGAATGGATCTGGGACAAAGCATCGCTACAGAGCTTCGCCTTCAACGAAGCAGGCGAACCGATCCCCGATGAACTGGTGGAGAAGATGCAGGCCGCCCGCAAATTCGGCAACGGGCTGGGCACGCGGCACCAGATGTACTACGCCGCCTTGTCGTTAAACTACTACAACCGCTCTCCCGATGAAATCAACACCACGGACCTGATGGTGGAGCTGATGGAGCAGTACTCTCCCTTCCACTATATTGATGACACCTACTTCATGTGCAGTTTCGGCCATCTGGATGGCTATTCGGCCATTTACTATACCTACATGTGGTCACTGGTGATCGCCAAGGATCTGTTCAGCCGCTTTGAGGCTGAAGGCATGCTTAATCCCGAGGTGGCCGGTCAGTACCGGCGATTCATCCTGGAACCGGGCGGCTCCAAACCGGCTGCCGAACTGGTGCAGGATTTTCTGGGCCGGGAATATAACTTTGAGGCCTTCGCCAACTGGCTGAGTTCAAAATAACCGCGTCGATCTGAATATGATGCGCCCTCCCGGAGTATTCCAGGAGGGCGTATTGCTTATAGTTAATACTATTTTACCAGTATGGCGGGACTATCAGCTTTCAGTACGGTATCGCCCGGCTTTGTGCCTGTCAGCCAGGCCTTGAGGGGATGCATCTTGGACTTGCCCATTACAATGATATGGTCCGAGCCTGCCAGACGCACAAAAGTAGTGGCCGGATCACCGGTTACGAACTCCTGCGTGTGCGCTATTTTCAACCGCTCCATATAGCGCTTGGCCCAGGCAGCGGCCTTCGAGTAGCCGGGACCAAAACCTTTGGTCTTACTGGCTGTCACCAGCATTACCTCCGTGTCTAAAGCCTGCGCCACCCGACCACAGAACATCACGGCCCGTCTGGTTGCGGCTGAATCATCCACGCATAGCAGTAGCTTGTATTTCTTATCAACATCGAAGTTTTTCACGAACAGCAGACTGGTGTCGATAAACTGAATCAGCTGTCTTGTGAGGCGCTTGCGCGAGCCACCTCCCACAATGGTCAGCGGGTAATCGCGGATGTTGGTTTCCTGTTTCAGTTCCTCTACCGGATCACCTTCGCGGAGGATCAGCCTGATCTTTTCCCCGTGAGTATGGGGCACCACTACCCGTAGACGGCCATCGTCCTCCACCAGGTCCTTGGGATCAAACTGCTCAGCGTCAGCATCGATGAATTCATACTCCTGGAGACGACTGTAGGCCCACCTGAGCACGTCAACTCCAGGATGATGGATGTCCCAGTTCAGCATGGCGTCACGAGCCAGATTCACACCCCCCGTGGCCAGGGCTTTTGGCCGGTCACCGACGTACACCACTGACAGCTCCGCCTTGAAAGCTTCGGCGATGGAACTGCCAATCTGCAGGGTTCTCTCAGAATAAATGGGACTGCTAATTGCAACCAGGAATCTCACTTATATCTCCCAAGCTTCAATTATCTCCAGAATACCTAAAGCAGCCGCGGCCAGTAAAACAGCAGCGCGCCCATCAGAAAAATCAACGACATCAGCGCAAAGCGCCAGCCAACCCGAAGGAAATCCTTTGGCTTCAAGTAGCCGGTTGACGCGATGATCATACCAGCAGCGGATCCCACTGCCGTCATATAACCGAATGCCGACGCCACCGCCGTAGCCATGCCAAGCAATAGCGGCTCGGCGCCAAGGTTCATGAACATGGGGCCCATGACCGCGACCGTTGCGCTGGGACTCATTATATTTACCACAATCGTCGTGATAATCACTACAAACGCGTATTGCACTACCTCAAATTGCGTCATGAGAGAGCCCATCAGACCCACAAAGTTGTCCGCTATCCAGACCGCAGCTCCCGTATTTTTCAGTTGAATCCCCAGTGAAATGGTGCCCGCATACAACAGCACAACCCCCCAGTTGGTACGCTGGTTGATATCCTGCCACTCCACCAGGCCTGTTGCCAGATAAAGAAATACACCGGCCAGGGCAACAATACCGATACCGATCTTATCGCTAAGAAATACCCAGCCCAGAAAAACCAGCACAAACAGAATTACTGCCAGACGCTGCTGCGGTGTCAAAGGACCCGCTTCGGCAACTTTCTGTTTCAAGCGAAATACCGCCTGCGACAACGAAGCTACCTCCGGCTTGAATGTACGGCCGAGAATATAGCCGCCCAGGGGTATCTGAACCAACATCAGGGGATAGGCAAAGACGATCCAGCGCAGGTAACTCACCTTGGCCAGGCCGAAATCGGAGAGATAGCCGATCATGATAGCATTACGCGCACCGCCCGATGGTGTGCCAAAGGAACCCAGTACACTGCCATAAGCCAGGGCAAACAGTAACAGGCGGGTCAAATTGCGCAATTCGGTATCGTCTTCAGGTGTACTTCTGATCAACGTCAATGCTACCGGTAACAGCATGGCAACGATGGTATGCTCCCCCATGAAGGAAGTCAGGAGCAGGGAAATGATAAAAAATCCCCACATAATCCGGTAAACGCTGGTGCCGGTGAGCGATAGGATGCCCAGGGTCAAGCGGGCGTCCAGCCCCTGGCGCACTACCGCCACCGCCAGCATGAGCGATCCCATGATAAAAAATACGGAATCGGACATGTACGTTTGGGCTACATGGGTGGGTTCATCGATACCGAGGATAACCTGGAGCACAGCGATCAACAGGGCCGTCGCCGGAAGTGGTACCGCTTCAGAGACAATCAGAATAATTACTACAAGGACTATTGCCAGAGTCCGGTAACCGGCCAACGTGAGGCCATCCGGTACCGGCAAGAACAGCATCACAGTGCCTACTATCACGGCCACCAGTAACCAGCGTTTTTGATAAAACCAGTAGAGTACTGCTCTAATCATGAATTCTCAATGATAATCGATATTCCTGTTGGTGCCGGGAACTTAACACGCGCCCGCACCTGTGGCACTAACGCTTTCTGCTGCTGTATACGTGATTACTATGGGATGCGGGAAAGCCGAATCAGTTCAGAAAAACGTCATCGTCGGGATTGTAGGGCTGTGATTCAAATCCGGTATGCACCTGGCAGGCATCGGGGGGTTCGGTGCCCCGGATAAAGATTTCCTTCTCCCGGGGACAATACTTGGTGGGACGATCCTTGGTAACCTTGCAGATATCGAGCCTGACAAGGTCCGCCGGCATCTGCCAGCTCAGCACAGGCATATCGAAAGACTGATGCACTTCCTTCATGATTCTGGCCCAGATGGGCAAAGCCGCCACATTGCCAAAACGCTCTTCACCGAGGCTTACTCGAGGATCATCCACACCTACCCAGACACCTGCTGTAAGTTGAGGAGTGAAACCAACAAACCAGGCATCATTCCAATCGTCGGTAGTGCCGGTTTTGCCGGCAGCCGGCCGATTGAATCCGAACATCCAGCGTACGCGCGCTCCCGTGCCCAGGTCTACGACGCCCCTCATCAGATCAAGCATAATATAGGCTTTCTCGGCCTCTATCACTTCTTTGCGCTCAGGAATAAACTCCCGCAGCGCCTTACCCCGACGATCCATAATCCGGGTTACCGCTAACGGCTCCACCCACACACCGTTATTGGCCAGCGCGGCATAGGCCGCCGTTAGCTCCAGGACATAGACCTCACTGGTGCCTAAGGCAATCGATCTAACCGCTCTGAGGGGCGTAGTGATGTGGAACCGTTTGGCCATATCCACTACCTGAGTTGGCGTAACCAGTTGAATCACCATACGTGCCGAAACGATATTCAGCGAGTGACGCAGGGCGTGACGCAAGGTGACCAGACCGCTGGTTGAGCCGTCATCGTTACGTGGATCGTAAAAGCTGGTATCCGCCCCGTTCAGGATGGCATCTCCGGTTTGCGGCAGAGGCTGATTGAGCAGCTGAGTTGATACCGGGTAGCCCTGGTCAATTGCGGTCATGTACAGCAACGGCTTGAAGGTGGAACCCGGCTGACGTTTGGCCTGGGTGGCCCTGTTCCAATAGTCGGGGAAATCTGTGCGTCCGCCGATCATGGCCAGGATATTGCCCGTATCGTTCTCCAACAAAACAAAGGCGCCCTGCACCAGCAGCTTATCTTTCAGTTCCTCCGGGATGGCGATATCACCGTCGATCATGGCCCGCACGGAATCAATGGGATAGATCAGTGTATCGATGACCCTGTAAATCAAGGTGTCGTTTTGCATCAGTGATTCATTCAACACCCGTTGGTTATTATTGATCTCCTCCTGGAAAATGCGGGTGGCAATAGATTGCATCCGTGAGTCCAGCGTGGTATGGATTTCCAGTCCGTCACGGTAAAGATTGATCCCCAGACGTTCGTCCTCCATTTCCATTTGGCGGCGGACATGCTCGGTAAAATATGGGGCGAACCCTGGAATGGCATCAGTACGGTGCACGTCAATCGGTTTATAGCGCAGGCGCTCATAATCGTATTCCTCAACATAGCCATGTTCAAGCATGGCAGCCATCACCAGATTACGTCTGCGGAAGGCACGATCAGGGTGGGCCTTCGGACTGAAGCGGGCCGGTGACGGCAATACACCCACCAGCAGGGCGCATTGTTCCAGGTTCAGGTCCCGCGCGTCCACACTGAAGAAATCCCTGGCGGCGGCTTGAATGCCGTAGGTGCCGTGCCCAAAATAGATGGAGTTCAAATACATCTCCCTTATTTCGTTTTTAGTACAGGTGCGCTCGACCTGAATCGCTGTCAGAATTTCCTTGATCTTCCGGGTCAGGGTCTTCCTGGTTCCGATCACTTCATATAGATTACGGGCCAGCTGCTGGGTCAGGGAGCTAAAACCCTGGGAATAGCTGAGACTGGCAATATTAACCACGACCGCCCGGGCAAAATCCCGCAGGCTGACTCCCCAGTGATCGTAAAAGCGTGTGTCTTCCATAGAAATGAGGGCGTGCCGCATATCCAGCGGCATATCATTCAATGGTATCAATACCCGTTGCTGTGTATACAGTTCGGATATGACTTTGCCATCACGGGAGATTATTTTGGTAGCAACTGCCGGACTGAAATCCTGCAGCTGTCGCAGGGATGGTAAGTCCCGGGACAGGTAAAACAGGATGGCTACCGTTGCGGAACCACTAAAAAGCAAAATGATGAGGGCATTACGGAAGGCAATCAACCAGCTATCGGCTGATTTTGTTCGGTGATTTTGTGGTGCGCCTTTAAGATTGCGGCGGTCTACAATGCGACCTGGATCATCCTTGGGCCGTAGTGGTTCAGTCATTGGTATGGCCGGTTAGCCCTGTCAAGACTACGCGAACATGGCTGTGACTTCGAAATCGTGTTAAAGTGGTCGTCAATACCGGATTGTAATGCATCAGCCTTTAGGTTTGGTCATACTTAGCGGGTCGAGCAACCGGTGCAGCTCTTCATCCGAGACAATCTGCTTTTCCCGGGCGACTTCCCTGACCGTGCGGCCGGAAGCGTGGGCTTCCTTGGCGATAGCAGCGGCGGCATCATAGCCGATCACCGGCGCCAGGGAAGTACACATGGCCAGGCTTTTTTCAATATAGTCGGCGCACCTGGCTTCATCCACTTCCAAGCCAACAATCAGCTTGTCTTTGAACATGGTTGCGGCGCCTGCCAGAATCCCAATGCTTTCCAGCACGTTATGGGCGATCAGGGGCAACATGAGGTTGAGCTCAAGCACGCCACCGAGGCCACCGTGGGTGATGGCTGTGTCGTTACCGATAACCTGAGCCGATGCCTGGATTACCGCTTCACAGATAACCGGATTTACCTTGCCGGGCATGATGCTCGAGCCGGGCTGCACTGCCGGTAGTATCAACTCACCCAGACCAGCCCTGGGGCCAGATCCCAGCCAGCGGATGTCGTTGGCAATTTTACTCATGCCGACGGCCACCGTTTTCAGCGCTCCCGAAACTTCCACTGCGCTGCAAGCCATAGCCTGGGCCTCAAAATGATTGGGCGCCTCATCAAAGCGCATACCGGTAAGGTCTGATAATTCCTGGGCTACACTTGAACCGAATTCCACATGGGTGTTAATACCGGTTCCCACGGCGGTCCCGCCAATGGCTAATCGGCTTACCGCCTGCTGTGCCTGCCCAACACGCCCGATAGCATGTTCAACCATGGTTGCGTAGCCGGAAAACTCCTGCCCCAGCCGGATGGGTGTGGCATCCTGCAGGTGGGTACGGCCGATCTTGACAATGTGATCAAAAGCCTGGGATTTCTCGGCGAGTGCCTGGTGCAGGGCCGTGAGGGCCGGTTTCAATCGTTTTTCAAGGGCGATGGCCGTAGCCACGTAAATCGATGTGGGAATCACATCATTACTGGACTGCCCCTTGTTCACATGATCGTTGGGATGCACCGGCTCGCGAGACCCGATCTGGCCGCCCATAAGCTCAGAGGCGCGATTGCCGATTACTTCATTAACGTTCATGTTGCTGGATGTGCCCGACCCGGTCTGAAACACATCGATGGGGAACTGGTCATTGAATTTCCCGGCAACAACCTCTTCGGAGGCCTGAATTATGGCCTGGGTTCGTTCCTTGTCCAGCAATCCCAGTCGATGATTTACTTTCGCGGCGGCCAGTTTGATCATGCCCAAGGCCTCAACCATACATGCCGGTATGGTCAGTCCACTAACAGGGAAATTCTCCACGGCCCGCTGGGTTTGGGCTCCGTAGTATGCGCTTTCCGGCACTTGCATCTCACCCATCGAATCCCGTTCAATCCTGGTTCCCATAGCATTAACCTCTTTTCATTTACTGATAATTATTGAGACCGAATCCACGGAGTTGGATCAACCCCCTTCACGGGCCGAGGCCTTACGCACCGGGCGCGGAGGCAGGTTGAGTATATCCTTCTCATAAAATGCAGCCAGGTGATAGACGATATCCCGCATGGAGACGAATCCTTCCGGTTTCTTGTCTTCATCAACGATTGGTACGTGCCGGTAACCACGATCATACATATGGTTGAGGGCGTGGGCCACGGAATCCTCCATCCGCAGGTATTCGGGATGCCCGGTCATGTGGGAGCCCGTAGTTTCGGCAGAATGGTCCAGGCCACGGCCCATTACCCGCCGTATCAAATCCCGCTCCGTAAGAATGCCGACCAGCTTGCCGCTTTCGGTGACCAGAACACAGCCCACCTTATTCTTCATCATGAGGCCAACCGCATCTTTAATGGTTGTAGTCTTTTTTACAACGGTTAATGGTTGCAGATCAAGCGAACTTAAGGGGTCATCCAGGCG
>DAOWIJ010000202.1 GCA_030640955.1 Fidelibacterota bacterium | reverse complement strand
GGTTATCGGGGTTGGCCAGGTAGACGATCTTGGTATACTCGTTGATGGCCTCGGCCAGTGCCGGCAGATCATAACGGTAGCCTTGCATGGGTACCCAATGGGTCAGGCGGCCGCTGGCATCGGCCAGCACCCGGAAGACGAGAAACGTTCCCCTGGCTGATACGATCTCGTCCTCATCACACAAGAAAGTGCGCATTATGGTGGACATGATCCCTTCGCTGCCCGCCCCTGCGATCACGTTATCCAGCTGCACTTCAAAGCGCTGTGCCAGGGCCGTGCGCAGCTCGAAAACGCTGGGATCAGGGTAACGATGGCTCTGTGCCAAGGCGGTTTTGGCAGCCTTGATAGCACGCTGCGAAGGACCCAGGGGCGATTCGTTGGAGGCCAGCTTTACAATCCGCGGAGGTGGGGAGGCGCCGGAAGAACGCAACAGCTCTTCCACCGGCTTACCCGGCTGGTAAGGCGCCAGGGTATCGATATACTTGGGAACCAGGGGCACCGCTACGGCTCCACGTAGAGAGGCACAGCGTCGGATTGCTTGACGGTAGACAAGACCACCATGGACTCGATGTGCTGGAGGCCGGGCAGGGCGCTCAGGGTTTCGAGGATAAAATCCTCATAGTGGGCGATGTCTTTGGCCACAACGTGCAACAGGAAATCGGCCTTGCCCGAAACATGGTGACAGTCAAGTATCTGCTCCACGGGCTGCACCGCCTCGATGAACTGCTTGACGGCGTCCTGACGGTGGCGGGCCAGGGTGACTTCCACCAGCACTACCAGACCAATGCCCACGGCCGAATAGTCAACCCCGGCGTGGTAGCCGTTGATCACACCGGCACGCTCCAGCTTCTTGACCCGCTCCAATGCTGATGCGGCGGAAAGGCCCACCTGTTTACTCAACTTGGCGTTTGTCATGCGGCCCTGCTTCTGCAGCAGGGTTAGAATCTGTTGATCTATTTTATCCAGTTTCATTGGCAATCCGATATTCCCTATGGTTATTTATGCGGAGCTGTCATGCGGGCCTAAATTACGCCTCGTTTTGGAGAGGGTACCAACCACATGACCACTAAAATGCAGATGCCCATGCCGTGGCGGCTCGGGCAGCCAAGCACGCCCGACGAATTCACTTACGCCGGTGAGGTTCCGGTGGACCTGACGGTACCTTAAGTCGCCGAAACGGCTGTCTCGGATATCCGTGTCATGCCCCGGTCCAGGTCGTGGATAATGTCATCCGCCTCTTCAATGCCAATCGACATGCGTACCAGGCCATCGGTGATGCCATACTCCTGGCGTTCCTCCGGGGAAACACCGGCATGGGTCATGGAGGCCGGATGACTGATCAGCGTATCCACCGTGCCCAGGCTCACGGCGAGGGTACACATCTGCACGTTATTCATAACCGCAATGCCTGCCTCCAGTCCGCCCTTGAGCTCGAAGGAGAGCATACCCCCGAAACCCTTCATTTGCCTCTTCGCTAATTCGTGATAAGGATTGTGTTCCAGACCGGGATAGATAACATATTCTACCGCGGGATGTTCTTCCAGCCATTTGGCAACCGCCAGGGCATTGGAACAGTGGCGTTCCACGCGCAGGGCCAGGGTCTTGATGCCCTGATTGATGAGCCAGGCGTCGAAAGGCGAGGGGTTGCTGCCCATGCGCTCCATGTGGCGCCAGAGCTGATTGGCGCTGAAATCGAGCTCCCTGGTCACAACCATGCCGCCCACCGCGGAGCCGTGCCCGTTGATATATTTGGTTGTGCTGTGGACCACGAAGTCGGCGCCCAGTGACAGGGGCTGCTGCAGTATGGGCGTTGCGAAGGTATTGTCAACCACCACTTTCAGGCCATGGGCGTGGGCGATTTCCGAGGCTTGCGCGATATCACACATGCTCAGCGTGGGATTGGCCGGGGTCTCGACATACAGCACTGTAGGCTTGCTCGCCTTACTGATGGCCTGCTCTAACTGGTCTGATCCATTCAGGTGGACCAATTGATGATGGATTTGCATTTCCGGCAGGATCTTTTCAATCAGTTCGGTGGTGCCGCCGTACAGCGAGCCGTGCGTAATGATGGTATCACCGGGCCGCATAATCGAGAACAGCAGTGTACTGATAGCCGCCATCCCCGATGAGAAGGCCATACCGGCGACTTCCACCCATTCTCCCGGTGGCGCCTGGTTACGTAGATCCATGCCCTCCAGGGCGGCCAGTTTATTCTGGATTACCTCGATGGTGGGGTTCTTCCAGCGCGTGTAGACGTAACCCTGCTCCTCACCGGAGAAAAAGCGTTTGCCCTGTTCCACATCGGCGAACCCGAATGTTGAGGTCTGGTAGATGGGGGCCACGTGGGCCCGGCAGGGGTCGCTGTCCGGTTCGCCGGCGTGTATGGCATGGGAACTATGACCATAAGAAACTGGTAGTTTGTACATGAGACACCAACTATAATTAGTTATATATGAAATATTACTGCATAATATATGGTTATATTCCAATAAATCAAAATAATATTTGCACTAAATGGCTTGATTGTACGCATCATACGGGTACTGACTGGAAATAGCTTGGAGCAATGTATGGAGCTATGTACATTAATCAACGAGCGCCTTGAATGAACTGGCGCCACTTGCAGATTGGGATGCCTTATGCTTGTAACTGTCCCCAGGATGAAAATTTCACTACTTTTCATGGCACTTGCCGTTGTATGGCCGGGGTGCAGCGCCCCGCAGGAGCCAGATTCGGACTTGACCGAGCAGTCCGGGGATATACTTTACGCCTTCTCCTTCGAGTCAGAAGAGGAGATAGATGGATATATCACCCAGGGAATGGTAGAATTTGTGGCCGATGCGCCCCCGGACGGTGGTAGTCAATCAATTAGCGTCGGTGGAGGCTGTATCGCGCCTCATTTTTGGCTGGAACTGGCGCCACCCACGGAAAACACAGACATGATCCTGCGTTGCTGGGCCAGGAATATCAGATTGGGCGGCGGCATCGAATTGACAGCGCGCGATACCAGCGGTCACTGGTGCTCGGCATGGGTTTCCGTGGAGGATACCAATTGGGTCTATCTGCAATCGGCGGATACATTGCATTACCAAACTGGCCAGACGCTGGCGCTGGAAATTATGTCGGGCGGTATTATCGGCGCAGGCGCTGTCCAGGTCGACTTGCTGGAGGTGGTGGCGGTTCCCTGATATTTGCG
>DAOWIJ010000119.1 GCA_030640955.1 Fidelibacterota bacterium | reverse complement strand
CTACCGACGACCAACCCATCGAAGACCCCCGCCAGGAACTGGTGCAGCAACTGATTGAGTACCAGCAGATCAAGCAGGCCACTGATGAACTGCGCGTGCTCGCGGCGCACCGGCAGAGCCACTTTCCTTTAGGAGTTAAGCAGGATATAGCCGGCCAGATTGTCAATCCGGGGGAATACCTGCGGGATGTATCGCTGTTTCACCTAATGGCGGTATTCAAGGAGGTGATGGATCGACTGCCGAGCAGCGCTCCCTTGCAGCTGAACGTCGATCCCATCAAGCTGGATGAAAGCATTCGGCTCATATTGAAATCGTTTGGCCGGGAACGGCAGATTCCTTTTAAAAATGTATTAATGAATGCCAGCCATGTGTATGAAGTAGTGGTTCTGTTCCTGGCCGTGCTGGAGATGCTGCGCAGGCAGACCATCCGGGTGGAACAGGAAGGGCCGTTCGCCGAGATACTGCTTGTCCGTGTCCCCGCCAACTAGGAGAGCGCCGGGTTGCAATCAGAAGAATTACTACAGATAACCGAAGCCCTGCTTATGGCTACTTCCGAGCCGCTCACCAAGGCGCGCTTCCGGCAGAGCGTTGAGTATGAAGATATTGAGCTGGAAGATGTAATCGAGCGGCTGCAGGCTCGTTTCGTGGAACAGGAACGCCCCGTTGAAATAGTTTTTGTGGCCGGCGGTTATCAGTTGGTCACCCGCAGTGAGTATCAACCTTTTATCGAACGCCTGTTCCAGAAATCGGGCCGTCTGACTCTGACCCGGGCCGCCCTGGAGACCCTGGCTATGGTGGCCTACCGCCAGCCGGTAACCAAGGTGGAGATCGACCAGTTGCGCGGCGTCAATTCCGACTCGGTTCTGCGGACCCTGCTGGAAAAGGAACTGGTGACCATCACGGGCCGTGAAGAAACCGTCGGCCGTCCCCTGCTGTACAGCACCACCCAGCATTTCCTGGAAGCCTTCGGGCTGGGCACCCTGAGCGATATGCCCAAGCTGAAGGAGATCAAGGAAATCATGGGTGATTCCGGGTCCGCCGTACCTGTCGCCAATGCGCCTGAATAAATATCTGGCCCTGTCCGGGGTCGCCTCCCGCCGCAAAGCCGACGAATTAATCCGCAGTGGCGCCGTTCGCATCAACGGGCAGGTGGTCAAGGAGCTGGGCACCCAGCTGGCCGGTGACGAGGTGGTGGAAGTAGCGGGGCGAGCCGTGGAGCCGGAGGGGGGCCTGGTCTACTACCTGCTGCACAAGCCGGCCGGCGTAATCAGCTCGGCGGCGGATGAGCGCGGCCGCACCACGGTGGTCGATCTGATTCGGGAGCGCAGGCGCATATTTCCCGTTGGCCGCCTGGACCGTGACACAACCGGCGCCATGATCATCACCAATGATGGCAAACTGACCCTGCGGCTGACCCACCCCCGGTACGAGGTCAGGAAGGAGTACCTGGCCGAGGTCAAGGGGCGGCTGTCCGCCAAGGCCGTGGCCGAGCTGGCCCGGGGTGTGGAGGTGGACGAGCGCATGACGGTGCGTGCCGACCTAAAGAAAGTGGCCGCGCAGGGCAAGAAGACGGTCTACCGGCTGGTGCTGACCGAAGGCAAGAACAGGGAGATCAAGCGCATCTTCAGGCATTACGACCTGCCACTATTGCGGCTGCACCGGACGCTGTTCGCCGGGCTTACCGCTGATGATATGGCCCCCGGCAAGTACCGCCGCCTGACCAAAGGCGAGGTGGCGACCCTGTTCGGGCTGGCAGAAATGAACGTTTGAAGCAGGTTGAGGATTGGCCTGAGCGCGAAAGAGCGGACTGGTGGCAGGCACTCTGTAGTTATGTGGCGGCTCGGTACTTTGGTTAGCTGTCTTTATGTAAAAATGACCCAAAAAGCATGCCCTCAAGGTCATTTTTGGACGGTACTTTTTTCCGATCAATAATTTGCATTAGCACTCTACGAAGCAGATTGAAAGTGCCCAGAACGTCTTCTGACGTGTGCTTCGGCTTCCCATGTGCCGCTGCGGAACGTTTGTCATACAATTTAAATACTTCTCTCTGACACTTTTCACGCTCCACACCAGGGGCTTCAAGGTAGGATGCGATCAGCGAAGAAACTCTAAATCGAAGTTCATATGGTGCCGGTGAGAATAAGGCTTCCAAGGCTCCCCAAAGCGAAACCATCGTTAGTGCTGTATTTTTCACAAACTGCCCCATATCAATTGCCTCGACTGCAAGAGAGAACTCGGTGCTCTCAGAAGTCATTCTGTAAACCGTTTGCCAACGATCTGTTACCCATGCAAGAGAATCGGCATTTGCCTTGCCGCCTATGACACCGAGTGGAAAATGACGTGATTGAACCTCAAATGGAAAAAGGGTAGATTGGCTATTAGGAATTTCCGGGATTGATGCGAAAGGATAGTTTGAGAAAACCGGCAACGTAATTGCTGGATTAACACCGAGGCGGAGGAGAAAGACTAGTGTTCTTGCAATATCAATTTTTGAACCATATTGCTCTTCGATATGAGATGGAATTAAAAGCTCTGCATTGATATCGAAGCTAAACCCTCCGGATGCAGCCTTCAAAGGTCCCGGATGGTGCCTCCCCGGTGGTGCGGGTTTGAATGCCACCATGAATGGTGCCATCAAATGAGCATAGGTTTTTCTAAGTGTGATACCACCACCAAGATCAAAAAACTCCTCTTCGAGTTCCAGGCCCGATAAGCCTGCATAAATATCTCCATCGAATAATGTGCTCATAAATCTCCGGGCAGCTAACAACTATGCTGTGGGACACGAGCCCCATAACTACTATTTATGAAGAAACAGCAGGCCTTTGCAACCTGCTATTCTGAATGTACCAGAGACATAATCTAAGCTACACTTGTGAATAATCCAATAATAAATAAGAAAACTCACAGGTAGTGGTCGGCCTGAGATTGACGAAGGCCATCCGCAGAGACCCGATGGATTTTATGCCTCCATGGCAACTGTCACCCTTCGACAGGCTCCATTAGACTTAGAGGTGCAAAATG
>DAOWIJ010000225.1 GCA_030640955.1 Fidelibacterota bacterium | reverse complement strand
CTGAGGAAGCGGCTCAAGGCCCCGGGCCATCAGAACCCCCAGCAATTACGTCGGTGCCCAGTCAAGTGGGCGAGGACCCCGATGTGCTGCAATCGGAACTGAAGTCGATGCGTCAGTCGATTGTTTCCATGAGCGTAGGTCGGCAGGAGACGGCTTCCCGGATACTGAATGACTGGCTGCAGGGAGGCGAAGGTCAAAGCGGAGGGGGAGCTATGACGGAAGACGAAACCACAGAGGAAGAAACAGGCGATGAGGGGGGAGGATTCTGATATGAACCTATCTGATCTCACCGGCCTGGACAAAGCGGCCATCCTGTTTCAGGTGCTGGGTGATGGCTTGGCCGTGACCATTTTTAAGGAGATTGGCGATACCGATATGCGCAAAGTACGGGTCCGGGCCAGAGAGTTAAGCGGGATCCCATTTGCTGTCAAGAAAACGGTATTAGAAGAATTTTACTTTGGATTCCTGGCAGCCAAATTCAAGGATTCGGCGGGCGACAGCAAGAAACCATTCGCCTACCTGGGGAAGATGTCGGACGAACAAGTGGCTTATCTGGTACTGGCGGAGCCACCACGAATTGCTGCTATTGTCCTTGCACAACTGGACTCCAAACGCCAAATGCGAATCTATGAAAAGCTCGATCCCGATCAGCGCGTGGAAACACTGGTGGAGCTGGGCAACGCCGAAGCCATGAATCTGGAAGTGGTTGTAAGTGTTGCCGGCGATCTTCAGGAAAAGGCGCGCTATTTGCCCAAGGCCTCGGAATTCGAACGTGGTGGTGGCGAGAAGCTAGCTGGTATGCTGAACCACATGGGGCTGGAGCAGGCGGAGTTGTTTATTGATAAACTGGCACAGGAAAATCCCGACCTGCTGGCTGAAGTGAAAAAGTATTACCTTGTTTTCGAGGATATTTTCAAGGTCGACGACAATGCACTGCGCGAGATCCTCAATTCGGTTGAGCTGGATGACATACCCATGGCTCTGAAGGGTTTTGACGACGCTGTGGTGGAGCAGGCCATCAACGTGCTCCCAAAGAAAAAACAGGCTATGTACGAACCCATTGAAGGCGCCGTTTCAAAGCGGGAAATACACAGCGCTCGCAGCCGTATTATGGAAGAAGTCCGAAAAATGCAGAACAGCGGTCAGCTGAACGTTGCTGAAATGCTCAGTGGGGATCTGGTCGAATAGGCGCGGAGAATTCTGCCGCGATGAATCTGATGGGGCCGGTTTTTCCGGCCCTTTTCATTTTGTTTAACGAGCCTGGTGATGACCAAGGTCATGCGGAGCCACCCATTTGAAGCCCGGTGCTCCCATCGAAATACTATGCTGCAATTGTTGTCATAAATATAAGCGAGGGTTATTACAATGGAACCTAAAACCATTTTATTACTGGGCGGTTACGGATTGGCCGGCAGACAGATCGCCGGCTATTTGCTCCGGGAAACTTCCGTCTACTTGATTGTATCTGGCCGTTCGCGGGAGCATGCCACAGCTTTCAGGAACCAGCTAAACAACGATTTTAGTGGTGATCGAGTTGCCGCCATCGCAGTTGATGCCGCTGATGGCGAAAGTTTGAAGCGCGCCCTTGACGGTGTTGATCTGCTGGTGGTTGCATCGAGTACGGCGCAATACGCTGGAACGGTCGCTCGGGCAGCGCTGGACACCGCCACCGATTATATGGATATCCAGTATTCCAATAAACGGCTGGCAGTTTTGCGGGGATTAGCAGATGAAATCCAGCAGTCCGGGCACACTTTTATAACTGAGGGCGGCTTCCATCCCGGGGTACCCGCGGCCCTGGTGCGCTATGCAGCTCAAAAGATAGATGGTTTGTCAAAAGCGGTGGTATCATGTGCCTTGAAGGTCAACTGGAAGGACCACCGGGCAGGTGATGCTACAACCATGGAATTTGCAGAGGAACTAATTGATTACGAAGCACTTTACTACCGCGGTGGCCAGTGGCATAAGGCTCGCATGTGGAGCACCAGGGATTTCTTACACAAGGACTATGGAGAACCGTATGGCAAGCAGCTGGCAGTGCCCATGCTGCTGGAAGAAATGCGGGCTCTTCCCGAGGCCATCCCAACACTGCGTGAGACCGGCTTCTATATTACCGGTTTCAACTGGCTAACCGACTGGCTGGTGATGCCCCTGGCCATGTTGCTTGTAAAGCTCGGTCCCCGTCGGTTCCTCAGGGCCGCCGGCCGTTTGATTTTCTGGTCGCTGGAGATCATGTCTGCGCCACCTTTTGGCATCGTGCTGGAACTTGACGGCGGGAACGAATCGAAAACCATAGAGATACGAATACAGCATGAGGATGGCTACGTGCTTACGGCGGTACCTACGGTGGCCTGCATTAAGCAATACCTGGCCGGTCAATTGGAATCGGGTCTCCATCTCATGGCCCACGCGGTAGACCCGGTTCAATACCTGGATGATATGGCCAGCATGGGCATAACGGTGGAAACCAAAATCCAGAATTAAACATGTGTGTTCCAGTGGGAAATGAAGTCTGTCCCCTTTGCCATGGTGGGAGCACATCTCGTTACTCGCGGGAGCACCAACGGGATTACTATCGGTGCTCCGCGTGCTCCCTGGTATTTGTTGGCCGCGAGTTTCTACCT
>DAOWIJ010000162.1 GCA_030640955.1 Fidelibacterota bacterium | reverse complement strand
CGGGTGGTAATCATGACAATGGGTAATTCCGCATACTCCGGCATGGCGCGCACGGCCCTCACCAATTCGGCGCCGTTCATTTCAGGCATGTTCCAGTCAGTGACCAGCAAGTCAATTTTATGGCCTTCCATTTTCTCAAGGGCCTCGACCCCATGTTCCGCTTCAATGACGTCCTGGAAGCCTAACTTCTTCAGAGAGTTGGCGATTATCCTCCGCATCGTGGGTGAATCTTCAGCAAATAGAATCGTCTTAATTTCCATGTTATCCAGGAAACTCCTTACTCTACAAGGTTAGAGATTACAGCCGGCACATCGGCGGCGGGTATCACAACGTCCGCAATGCCAGCGTCCACGACAGCTTTGGGCATACCGTAAACTACACAGGAATCCTCATCCTGTGCTACAATAGTACCGTTTCTATTATGCAATTCCTTAAGACCCAATACGCCATCATGTCCCATGCCTGTTAGAATCACTCCTAATGCTCGAGCTCCATACGCCTCAACTGCCGATGAAAAGAGTACATCTGCCGACGGATGATAGAGCAAGTCAGCGGGGTTTACATTTAATTCCACATAGTTTTGATTACCCCGCCGTTTAACTATCAGGTGCTTGCCGCCCCGTCCGATGAGGACACTACCTTTGCTGATTTGATCTCCAGTCTCCGCTTCCTTCACTTCCAGCGCGCAGGTACGGTTTAAACGATCAGCAAATGGTTTGGTGAAGGCTTCGGGCATATGCTGCGCAATCAGGATACCCGCAGGAAAATCTGCAGGCAAGTTATCCAGGATGTGTTGTATTACAGGTGGTCCACCGGTCGATACTCCGATTCCCACCATCGCATAGTGCTTCTCTTTGAGGCCGGCTGGCAGCTGTATGTCGGTAGTCAGGCCCGTCCCGTTATCCAGTGAAGACTGGCGTTCCTTTCGCCGCTGGAATACGTCAAAATATCCCTTTGGCCGGGACTTGTTCTGTTTTACGATTGTGCGGATCTTATTAAGTAAATCCATCTTGATATCGGTAATATCAATAGCCACAAACGATTGAGTTTTGGCAATGAAATCCGCGGCGCCTTTATTCAGGGCTTCCAGGGTCACTTCGGCACCCTCCGTGGATATGGAACTGACCACCAGCACCGGCGTGGGATTCTCGCGCATGATAATGTCCAGGGCCTCCAGGCCATTCATGCGCGGCATCTCAATGTCAAGGGTCACACAGTCAGGCTTTAAATCTCTGACCATTTCGACACCTTCTAAACCGTCCCGGGCCTTCCCGATTACCTTTATGTCAGATTCCGATTCCGCCATGAGTTGTATGGCTTTGCGCATAAAGGCGGAATCGTCTATCACTACTAATGTTATCAAATCAGCCAAGCCCCATTGATTGCACGAGTTCAGGTATATCGAGTATCAGTGTTATTACCCCGTCACCCCCGATAGTGCCGCCGGCAATTCCGGGAATGCGGCCCAAAACTTGACCAAGCGGTTTGATTACCGCTTCTTCCTGGCCCTTCAGACCGGTTACCACGAGAGCATACCGGAATTCCGCTACCGAGACAACCACGGCGTAGTATTCCTGGTCTTCATTTCGTTTGGACTTAACCTCAAACCAATCATCCAGGTATAAGGTATTGACAACAGAGTCTCTAAAGCGCATGACCCACTTGTCTTCTACTTTGGTCAACGCGGATTTATCCAGTTTGACGGTCTCAATGATTGAACTGAAGGGGATAATATACTCTTCGTCCCAGACCGCTACTTTCAGTCCGGTAACAATGGCCAGTGTAAGGGGTAGCTTAATGGTCATTTTTGAGCCAACCCCGATTTTGGTCTCGATATCGATAGACCCATTCAGCTTGCTGACATTGGTATGGACAACGTCCATCCCAACACCCCGGCCGGATACGTCGGTGACTTTAGCCGCGGTGCTAAAGCCCGGCTTAAAGATGAGATTCAGCTTGTCACGCTGTGTCATGGTATCGGCTTCCACGGAACCGATAACACCCTTTTCCAGGGCCTTTGCCACCAGCTTATCAGCATCTATCCCGGCACCATCATCCTCGATTTCAATAACTATATGGTTGCCTTCGTGGGCCGCTTTCAGTGTCACTATGCCGATTTCCGGCTTACCCTTGGCCCGCCGTATATCGGGAGTCTCAACACCATGATCCACTGAATTTCTTACAAGGTGAAGCAAAGGATCGCTGATGGCCTCAATAACTGAACGGTCCAGCTCTGTCTCTTCCCCAATGAGCACCAGTTCCACTTCCTTGCCTTTGGCCTTGGATAGATCGCGCACAACTCTGGGGAACTTGCGGAATACATTGCTGATTGGCAGCATACGCATCTGCATCACCGCTTCCTGGATCTCGGTAGTAATGCGCCCTAAAGCGTTATTTACCTGATCGAGATTGTCGATGGATGCATCGGAGGTTTTAACCGCCGATAAGTCGGTGTACGCCTGGCCCAGCTGGTTTCGACTGAGCACCAGTTCGCCAGCCAGATTCATAAGGTTCTCCAGCCGCTCCATATCAACGCGAATGGTCTGGGCCGGTGTGGCCTGGGCCTTCTGATCACCACGTTTACCTTTACTATCTTTCGCAGTAGACGGACCATGCAGTAATACTTCAATATCATCAACCAGGACACTGTTCCCGGCATCGACCGGTTTGCCGTCCTCTGCGTCCTCCAGGATCTCCTTAATCCATTGCATTGCTTCTACAATTGCCACATTTCCATCAGCGGAAGGATCCAATTTCCCCTTTTCCACCGCCACCAGATAGTCGTGGGTTTTCTCTATCACATGGGCCATCTTGGGGAGTTGCAGCTGATTACAGTAGGAGATAAGTTGGTCAAAATAAGTAGATAATTCGCCGACATTGTCGGTCGTAACCTGTTGACTTGCCTTGGTCATTTGGTCGTCTATATGATGTATAAGGTCACTCGCCGATTCCTCTCGCGCCACCTCAGGTAGCGGTGCAACCGGCTCACCGTTTTCGGCAGGCGGGGCTGTTTCTACCGCCTGGCCGTCGGTCTCTTCCAACGCTTCATCAACCGGTTTGCCGTTGCCGGCAGCTACCTCTTCCCCTCCAGCAGGCTCTTCAGCAGCTGGTGATCCGTTCGCGGGTACCGATGCAACTGGAGCTTCAGCGCCATCGCGAGCTGCTTCCAGCTTGGCGATCAGGGGAGCGATCTCGTAGTCTTTTTCCTCCCGCTCCTTTACATCATTGATGAATTGACTGAACCAATCGCATGATTCCAGCAGGTTATCGATGATCGCTGAGCTGGGCTGAATTTTCCCGTTCCTCAATTGATTGAGTATATCTTCGGCCACATGAGCAACATCCTTGGCCTGGGTGAAGCCCAGAAAGCCGCAGGTACCCTTAAAGGTGTGGAAGGCTCGAAAAATACGGTTGACCAGATCATCATCCGGGTCCGATTCCAGATGGACCAGATCCTCGTTTACCTCCTCGAGCAGCTCGGTTGTCTCCACAATAAACTCATCAAGTACTTCTTCCATCCCTACCAGATTATCATAGACACTCATGACTTACCCCCTTCAATTTGCTTTCACACCGGGTATCAGATGAGCAATAATGAATGCTCCTGACAGGATTTACCGGATTGGTTTGCGGTACGAGCCTGTCTGCAACTGCGTGCGGTGTGACCATCTGAAATACTTTACTTCAATCTATATTCAGAAATTTTGCTACCTGATACTTGATATTCTTCGCATCGAAGGGCTTCTCAATATAGGCATCGGCCCCTATGCTTAACCCTCGTTGCTTCGATTGCTCGCCTCGTTCTGAAGACAAAATGATAATCGGAACATTCCCGTAAGTATCAGACCCGCGTACATTTTCAATAAATTCAAAACCATCCATATTGGGCATATTCAAATCAACTATGATCAAATCGACCACCGGGGTCTGCGACAGCTTCTCCAGCGCATCCATGCCATCCACGGCTGTGATGACATCCAGATTATGGGCTTTCAGGGAGAAGCTGACAAATTTCCTCACCGTGGAAGAATCATCTGCTATCAGCACAACTGGTTTCCGACCCAGATCCTTATTCATTTGACCTGACTCCTCTATTCCTTCTTATATGCAAAAGCGCCAGAAAAATGCTCGACCTTGAAAGCTGAACTGATCCCGTGCAAAGATTCTGCCTCACCCAGGAAAAGATAGCCGCCATGGCCCAGCGAACCGTAAATCGACCGCAAAACCCTTTTCTTCATCTCCTCGTCGAAATAGATCATGACGTTACGGCAAAAGACAAAATCTAAACTGGTGAGCTTGCGCATCTCCATCGTATCGTTCAGATTCAAGTAGCGGAACTGGACCAGTTGCTTGACATCGTCTCGCAATTTGAACGTGTTGCCTTCAGGAGCAAAGTATTTTGCCTTCTGCTCAGGAGTCATGGAGCCTCTAAAGGAGTTATTGCCGTACATGGCATTACCCGCAATTTGTAATGCTCGATGACTGATATCGGTACCCAGCAGATAGATATCCCAATTCTTCAGGTCTGGGCCAAAAAATTCATCGAGTATAATGGCAATTGTATAGAGCTCTTCACCACTCGATGAGGCCGCGCTCCAAATCTTAATAGAATTGGACCCCTGTGCCTGACGTGTCTTCTTTATGTCGCTCAGCAATTTCTTGAAAGATTCCAGCTGGGCCTGAAATCTGAAGAAGAAAGTCTCATTGATGGTGATCGCATTGTAGATCTGGTGATATTCTGGTGAGCCGCTATCTTGTGTCTTGATATGTTTAATATATGCGTCAAAAGACTCGAGACCCAACTCCCTTGTCCGGCGACCGAGACGGTTCTCCAGGAGGTAGAGCTTGTTCTCCGCGAAAAATATGCCGCTTATCTCATAGATAATATCGCGCAGGTCCTGGAACTGCTGTGGGCTGAGACTGCTCGGCTTTATTGCACTGGCTATAGTCATCGTTAGATCATTTTTCCCTGAAGTCTGACACCCTTGCTTTGTTCGTCTGGCTTAGACACTCCAGTCATTCCTTTCAATAAGTAGCAGGCACAGACCATATATCACTGATCCAGAAGCTGTTGCGCCAGTGATCTCAAGTCATCGTCCTGCGCTTCAAGGAATGGCTCCAGCCACTCCCTTCTATTCGGCAAGTCCAACCGCACCACCATTTTCATGGCGGCCATTTGCGGCAAGGTACGCTCACCATCCAGAATACCTTTAAGCACCTGGCTAAGCCGGCCCTTATCGATGTCAGGCAAATGCTCAATCGCTGTATAAGCCACCCAATCATCATCGTGGGCGGTCATGTCCAGACAGAAATCGGTAAGGTTACTATAATTTCGGGCCGCTTTCATTACTTCTACTAACACATGGGCATTTAGAGCATCAGATTTGTGAATAAAGGCCGTCAGGACCTCTTCCGTAACCTGCGCATTAATCTGCCCGATGAGTAGTTGTTGATAATCTTCATTATCTTCGAGGGAGCCGTTTATAATCGCATCGACAGGTGCAGTTGGACGGCTAAGCAACCTGATGTTTTCCCGGTTGGCAATTTTAAGCAGGCTCAATGCAACGGCAATGTGTAATTCAGCCGGCAGGGAATCGAAGCTTTTCTCCAGAAATTCAAGCACGCGGTTGTCACCAGCGTTACCCAGCGCGTCAATCATGGCATAGCGGACCAGTAAATCATCGGTCTCAGCCAACTTTCCCATGAGGAATATGGCGCCATCGGGTACTCCCAGCAATCCCAGCGACTCCGCGCACTCTCTTTTGAGGTAATCGCACTTATCGAATGCTGCCAGCAGATGGGGTAATGCGTCCGGTGACTTGATCTTGCCAAGTGCTTCTGCTACCGAAACACCAACATTTTCAACCGGATCGTAAAGCGCTTCAGCCAATCCCTCGATGGCCTTATCACTTCCCGCCAGCCCTAAAATATCAGCACTGAATTTGCGTACATCCTCATTCCCTTCTTTCAGGGCATCAAGCAGATATGGTACCGCTCCCTCACCAAATTTGGCGATCAACGCGGCGGCGAGATTGCGCACCTCTATACGCGGGTTTCCCAGTTGTGGCGTTAGTTGGGACATACAGAGATCGACTGGGACCGACTCCAGCACCTCCGCTGCCGCCTCACGCACCGCCCGGTGTTCATCTTCCAGGCGTTTGACCAAGTGGTCAGTGGTTACTTCCACGGGAAATTTTTCCAGATCATACACAGCCCACCGGCGGGTATCGGAGTCCTCCGCACCCAATTGGGAGATTATCTGGTTATACTCTTCCTGCTGTCCTTGATCCATACCCATATTCTATCGTTTCCTTGGCAAATTCGAATAACCTTTTTTATGCTAAAACTTGCGCATTAGCCCGATTGAAAAAAGGCCCGGAGCTCCTGGTCGGAACAAAACCCTGTGTTTCCAACCAACGTCTGCTTACAGGTGCAACATGGAAAAAGCCATTGGGCTGCACAGAGTTAATTAGCGTCTGAATAATCTTCCTCTGAAATTCGGGCTCATAATAGAGCACCACTAATGAACATACCAAAATATCAAACGGTTCGGGGTGAACAACTTCAGTAATATCCTCCACCACGAATTCGGTAGTAGACCGGATGTCTTCCTTGATACGGATCTCGTCACGGTCTATCGTTTCAAAAAAGTCCCTGTATCGTTCTAATCTTTGTACACCCTGGCGATTGACCTTATAGATCCCCTTT
>DAOWIJ010000080.1 GCA_030640955.1 Fidelibacterota bacterium | reverse complement strand
GCCAAGCCGGTCAGCAGCAGCCACTTCTACATTATCGAAGTACAGCTCGCAAGTATCGGAAGCCCGGATGCCCAGTTTGTCTTCCGGTTTGCCGGTGTCAAAGCCGGCCAGCCCCTTTTCTACAACAAAGCACGATATGCCCTTGTGCTTTTTTTCCGGCTGGGTCACGGCAAACAGTATTACCAGATCGGCGTGGATGCCGTTGGAGACCCAGTTCTTGGTACCGGTGATCCGGTATGTATCGCCATCACGCTCCGCCCGGCACAACAGGTTGGAGGCGTCTGATCCGGCCTGGGGCTCCGATAACGAAAAGGCCCCCAGTTTGTCGCCGCTGGCCAACGGTTTCAGATATTTTTCTTTTTGCCCGTCCGTGCCAAACTTCTGCAGGAGGGAGCAAACCAGCGAATTATTTACGCTCATAATCACCGCGCTTGAGGCTTCGGCCCGGGCAATCTCCTCCATGGCAATGGCGTAGGAGATGGTATCCATACCGGCGCCGCCCCACTGTTCCGGTACCATCATGCCCATGAGGCCCAGCTCGCCCAGCTGCCGGATGACCTCCGCCGGCCAGATTTTCCCCTCGTCCCGCTCGATAGCGCCGGGGGCCACTACCTCCTCGGCAAACTGACGTACTGTCTGCTGTAGAAGGGCCTGCTCGTCAGTTAGGCTAAAGTCCATGCTAATCCACGCATAATTGGATGGTCATCCCCACCATAGGCAGGATCATCGCGCTTTTCGCCCTCTCCTTCAGGAGAGGGACCTCGCGAAAGCGAGAAGGGTGAGGTTTCTCAAACTGACGTACTGTCTGCTGGAGAAGGGCCTGCTCGTCAATTAGATTGAAGTTCATATCAACGTAATCCTATGTATGTCATCGCGAGTCTCGACGCAATGGTCGGTGTGTGGCGCCTTGGTGGTCAACCATACTCATTAAACGCCCTGCCGGTTGTTCCTACCGGTTGCCTGGTTGTAAGAGAACTCACCCCTGTCCCGACGACACGGTCGGGTCTTCCCCTCTCTCGAAAGAGAGGGGACTTTGGAGCAAGTTTTGCTTTTGCGGCCTTTGTGACTCCGTGGTTAATACTCATAAAATCCCCGCTTTGTCTCTCTTGAAAAAGAGGGGACTTTGGGGCCAGTTTTACTTTTGCGACCTTTGTGTCTCTGTGGTTAATACTCATAAAATCCCCGCTTCGTCTTCCTTCCCAGGTGGCCGGCCGCCACCATGCGCCGCAGCAGGGGGCAGGGACGATACTTGTCATCGCCCAGCTGGTTGTGCAGCACTTCCATGATGCTCAGACAGGTATCCAGACCAATGAGATCAGCCAGTGCCAGGGGCCCCAGGGGATGGTTCATGCCCAACCTCATGATCTGATCGATGGCCTCCGCCTCGGCCACCCCTTCCATGAGGCAAAAAACAGCCTCGTTGATCATGGGCATGATCACACGGTTGGCCACAAAACCGGGGTAATCGTTGGCGGTTACCGGCGCCTTACCCAGCTTTTCGGTCAGTTCAACTATAGTATTATGAGTGGTGTCGGAAGTGTTATGTCCCCTGATAATCTCCACCAGTTTCATCATGGGCACGGGATTCATGAAGTGCATGCCGATAACCTGGCCCGGCCGCTTGGTAGCGGCGGCCAGCAGGGTTATGGATACTGAGGATGTATTAGAGGCCAGGATGGTTTCCGGCGGACATATACTGTCGAGGTTGCTGAATAGCTCCAGTTTAAGAGCCGTATCCTCGGAGACGGCTTCGATCACCAGGTCAGCGGCAGCGGCATGCGCCAAATCCGTTCCCGGACTGATGCGTGCCAGCGCCTCGTCCGAATCCTGTTGTGAAATGACCTCCTTGGCCACCTGGCGCGCGAGGTTCTTCTTAATCGTTGCCAGACCGTGTTCGACGAATTCGTCTTTTACGTCCAACAGCATAATCCGGTAGCCGTGCAAGCTACATACATGGGCAATGCCGTTACCCATGGTACCGGCGCCAATCACAGCGATAGTTTTGATGTTAGCAGACATCCTGGTTCTCAATGAGCGTTGTTGATAGCATATAAATTTAATACTTCAGGAAAAAAAGTGGGGCAACTAAGGCGCCTGTTTTTGCATGGGGATCGTATTATTATGGAGATCGTCATTGCGGGTCAGCCAATTGGTGGACGCAGCGATCCACTGACAGGAAGGTTGAGATCGCCATCCTTCCCCGCCTTTGGCGGGACAGGCGGCTCCGCTCAGGACAGGCTCCTGGCGGCGGCCGGACTCGCGGTGACCCGGTGATAGTCTCGTAAAGCTGCCGTAACGCCTAAATATCGCGTTCTACGATCAGCGCGGCTGCTTCACCACCACCGATACAGATGGCCGCCACACCCCGGCGGACATTGCGCTCTTCCATTGCGCTGAGCAGGGTTGCCAGAATCCTGGCTCCCGAAGCACCGATAGGATGCCCCAGGGCCACGGCGCCACCGTTAATATTTACGTGGGCAGGGTCCAGACTCAGCGCCTGAATGGCGACCAAACCTACCACGGCAAAGGCCTCGTTAATCTCAAACAGATCGATATCCTCAACCTTCAGGCCGGTCTTGGACAGAACCTTAATTATAGCCTTGGCTGGAGCGGTGGTAAACCATTCCGGCGCCTGCGCAACAGAAGCCTGACCCACAATGCGGGCAACCGGCTTGATGCCCAATTCGCCGGCTTTGGCAGCCGACATTACGGCCAATGCAGCGGCGCCGTCGTTAATGGAACTGGCGTTGGCCGCCGTGACTGTACCCTGCTTATCAAACACCGGCCGCAGATTAGGGATTTTCTCGAATTTCACCCGCCCCGGCTCCTCATCTTCGGAGACAAGCAACGGTTCCGCCTTGCGCCTGGGGATCTCCACCGGCACGATTTCTTTCTCGAAGCGGCCGGCTTTTTGCGCCGCCAGGGCCCGATTATAGGATTCTACCGCGAACTCGTCCTGCTGCTCCCGGGTGAAGTGCTTTTCGCGGGCACACAGATCGGCGCAGCTGCCCATGTGTACGCCGCCGTATATATCCCATAACCCGTCATGAATCATGCCGTCAATCAGCCCCTTATGCCCCATATGGAAGCCCTTGCGGGCGCCATCTACATAGTAGGGCACATTGCTCATGCTCTCCATGCCGCCGGCTATGATAATTGCTGCGTCGTCGGCACGGATGGCCTGATCGGCCAGCATCACCGCCTTCAGGCCGGAGCCGCACATCTTGTTGATGGTCAGCGCCTCCACCGAGTCAGGCAGCTTGGCCCCCAGGGCGGCTTGCCGGGCCGGGGCTTGCCCCAGTCCGGCGGGTAGCACGTTACCCATGATCACTTCATCCACCTGGGCGGCTTCCAGGGTGCTTCGCTCCAGGGCCGCGCGTATGGTAATTGTTCCCAGCCGGGTAGCGGTGACCGGCGCCAGTACACCATTAAATGACCCGATAGGTGTGCGCACGTAAGAGGTTATTACAACTTCGGGATAGTTCACTGTTTAATCCTGCTGTTTCGAAATATCATTGCCATCGTTATCATAGGCTTTGAGAATCTCTTTCACCAGATGGTGCCGCACTATGTCATCACCGGTAAGCAGGCAAATGGCGATACCATCGATTTTATTCAGTATATTGATCGCGTTTACCAGACCCGAGGCTGTCGAGTGGGGTAGATCAATCTGGGTTATGTCGCCTGTAATAATAGCCTGGGAATTAGCCCCTAGACGGGTGAGGAACATCTTCATCTGCATGGCGGTGGCATTCTGAGCCTCGTCAAGTATGACGTATGCCGAGTTCAGGGTACGGCCCCGCATGTAAGCCAGGGGCGCAATCTCGATCACCCGCTGATCGATGTAGGTGCGCAGTTTGTCGTGGGGCAGCATCTCGTGCAGAGCATCGTACAGCGGTGTCAAATAGGGATCGATTTTCTCCTTCAGGTCACCGGGCAAAAAGCCCAGATGCTCCCCCGCCTCCACAGCTGGCCGGGTGAGTATAATGCGCTCCACCTGGCGGGCCTTGAAAGCGGCAATGGCTACAGCCACGGCCTGGTAGGTTTTGCCCGTACCAGCGGGGCCCACCGCAAAGACGATGTCGTTTTCCCGGGTGGCCTCATAGTACTTGCGCTGGCCCTCAGACTGGGGCGTCACCATCCCCCTCGGTGTATAAAGGATCACATCTTTCTTCTCATGGACCTGGTCGCCGTTGCCATCGGGAGACAGCCGGGCCAGGGTTTCAATATCGTCGCGGGACAGGCTGCCCTTGCGGTTGATGGTGATTATCATGTCCTGCAAAACACGCTCCACCTGCCGCACCGCCTCTTCCTCACCCTCCAGGGTGATGCGGTTGCCACGGGCATTGATCTGGATATCGAAAGTATGGCTGAGGGTCTGAAGGTTCTGGTCGTTGACGCCAAACAGAAGGAGAGGATCGGTGTCCTTGATATCGAAGTTCTGTTTTACCATAGGCAGAATGAGATGGGGAAATTTACTATGCTATACTGAAACAAGGGCCATGATTCCATTTACTCGCCCTCATCGATGAGTCTGATACCCAGTTCCCGCAGCTGTTCCGGCGAGACCTTCGAGGGTGCGCCATCCATGAGCGAAGTGGCACTGGTGGTCTTGGGGAAGGCGATCACGTCCCGAATCTGGTTGGTGCCCACCAGCAGCATGACCAGGCGGTCGAAGCCGTAGGCGATACCACCGTGGGGCGGCGCACCGTACTTGAGGGCCTTCAGCAGGAAGCTGAACTTGAGTTCGGCTTCCTCTTCGGAGATGCCCAGCATGCGGAAGACCCGCTCCTGCAGTTTGGTATCGTGGATTCGGACGGACCCGCCGGCCACCTCGTTGCCGTTGATCACCAGATCGTAACCACGGCTGCGCACCTTACCGGGATCGCTCTCCATATTGGGCACGTCATCGGGGTGGGGCGCGGTAAAGGGGTGGTGCACTGACATGTAGCGGTCGGTTTCCTTATCGTATTCCAGCAATGGGAACTCGGTGACCCACAACGGCTTGACCTCATCGGGATCAGCCAGATTTTCTCGCCGGGCCACCTCCTCACGCAGGGCGCCCAGGGCCGACAGGGCCACCTTTTCCGTGTCCGCCACGAACAGCAGCAGGTCTCCGGATTGAACGCCCAGCCCGGCCATGATCTCCCGCTGCAGGTCATCGCTGAAAAACTTGGCTATGCCGCCCTCCAGGCCTGTCTCGCCGGCCTTCATCCAGGCCAGCCCCTTGCCCTTGTGATAATGGGTCACCAGCCGGGTGAGTTCATCGATCACCTTGCGGCTGTATTTGCCCCCGCCGGGAACAACCAGGGTCTTGACCCGGCCGCCCTTCTCCAGTACACTTTTGAAAGCACCGAAGTCGGACTTCAGGGCGTAGGGCGCGAACTCCTGGAGTTCCAGGCCGTAGCGCAGGTCAGGCTTGTCGCTGCCGAAGCGCTCCATGGCCTCACCGTAGGTCAGGCGCTCGTAATGTTCGGGCAGCTCCACATCAAGGACTTCCTTGTAAAGCTTATTTATCAGGCCTTCCACGTTGCCCCACACGTCCTCTTCGTCCACAAAGGACATCTCCACGTCGATCTGGGTGAATTCGGGCTGGCGGGCGGCCCGCAGGTCCTCGTCACGGAAGCACTTGACGATCTGGAAATAGCGGTCGTAGCCGGCGATCATGAGCAGCTGCTTGTAGATCTGCGGCGACTGGGGCAGGGCGTAGAACGAGCCGTGGTGCAGGCGGCTGGGCACCAGGTAATCCCGGGCGCCCTCCGGCGTGGATTTCATTAGCACCGGCGTTTCCACCTCGATGAAATCGTGACCGTAGAAATAGTCGCGGGTCAGCTGGTAAACCCGGCTGCGGGTGGCAAGGTAGCGCTGCAGGTCCTCGGTGCGCAGCTCCAGGTAGCGGTAAGTCAGGCGCAGCACCTCACTGGCGCTGTCCCGGTCGGTGACCAGAAACGGCAGCGGCTCCGACTCGTTGAGCACCTCCAGTTCGTCCACGTAAACGTCGATCTGGCCGGTAGGGATTTTCGTGTTAATGCTCCCCTCGGGACGCCCAACCACCTTGCCCTTGACGGCAATTACGTCTTCCATGCCCAGGTGCTTGGCCGTGTTGAAGGCGTCGGCGGTCACCGATTCGTCAAAGACCACCTGGGTCTTGCCGTAGCGGTCCCGCAGGTCCACGAATATCAGGCCGCCGTGGTCGCGCCGCGAGTGTATCCAGCCGTTGAGCGTTACGGTGCTGCCGTTGTCGGCCGCCCTGAGCTGACCGCAGGTGTGTGTGCGTTTAAGATGCATTTTCTTTTATCACCGATAATAAACCCCGTCTAAAACGGGGCTGTTACAAATATGGCTAACGGTTGTAATCACAGTGGTAAAGGTTAAGTGATCCTCGTCGGTCTTTTCAAGGGATTAAGATCATCCTACCACTGCTACTGCCGCTGCCACTGCCACTGCTACTTCCACTACATCCTCCCGGCTACAAGCAAGCGGGTAAGGGCGCGCTTCAGGGCGGCCTCGGCTCGGGAATGATCGGTGTCAGCCGTGCGGGACTTGGCTCGTTCACGGGCGCGCTGGGCGGCGCTTAGGGCGCGGGCTGTATCGATGGTATTGCATTCTTCGGCGGTCTCCACCAGCAGCTGTGCGTTGTTGGGATGGATATCGGCATAGCCGCCGTTGGTGGCGTAAAAGGTATCCTTGCCGTCCTGCACCACCTTGATCTCCCCCACGTCCAGGCTGATCATAGAGCGGGTATGGCCCGCCTGCACGCCGAACAGCCCCTCCACCGATGGCGCCCGCAGGTACTCCACCGGACCGCAGTCGATGACCCGGGTGGGGGTTACGATTTCCAGCTGAAAGGTGTTTGCCATGGCTGTGCCTGCGTCCGTCTAGCGGACGAAATCCGTACCCCGCTCCTTAACCTCGTCGATGCCGCCCACGTACATAAAGGCGCTTTCGGGGTAAGCGTCCATCTCACCTGTCAGAATAGCCTCGAAGCCGGTAAGGGTGTCGTCCAGTTTTACGTAGCGGCCGGGTGTATTGGTAAAGGCCTCGGCCACAAAGAAGGGCTGGGACAGGAAGCGCTGGATGCGCCGGGCCCGGTGCACCACCTGCTTGTCGTCGTCGGCGAGTTCATCCATACCAAGGATGGCGATGATGTCCTGGAGGTCGTTATATTTCTGTAGAATAACCTGCACCTGGCGGGCCATATTATAGTGGCGCTCACCGATTACACGTGGATCAAGTATGCGCGAAGTGGAACCTAACGGATCCACGGCCGGGTAGATACCCAGGTCGGCGATGGCGCGGTCCAGCACGGTAGTGGCGTCCAGGTGGGCGAAGGTGGTGGCGGGAGCGGGATCGGTCAGGTCGTCAGCGGGCACGTACACCGCCTGCACCGATGTAATGGAGCCCTTGCTGGTGGAGGTGATACGCTCCTGCAACTCCCCCATTTCGGTGCCCAGGGTCGGCTGGTAGCCCACGGCTGAAGGCATGCGTCCCAACAGGGCCGATACCTCGGAACCAGCCTGGGTAAAGCGGAAAATGTTGTCGATGAACAGGAGCACGTCCTGGCCTTCCTCATCGCGGAAATACTCGGCCACGGCCAGACCGGACAGGGCCACCCGCAGACGCGCTCCCGGCGGCTCGTTCATCTGGCCAAAGACCATGGCGGTCTTTTCGATCACACCCGATTCGGTCATTTCCAGGAACAGGTCGTTGCCCTCGCGGGTACGCTCACCCACGCCGCCGAATACGGAATAGCCACCGTGCTCGGTGGCGATGTTGCGGATCAACTCCTGAATGATGACGGTCTTGCCCACGCCGGCGCCGCCGAACAGACCGGTCTTGCCGCCCTTGGAAAAAGGCTCCAGCAGATCGATAACCTTGATGCCCGTTTCCAGCATCTCGGAAGTGGTGGAGAGCTCCTCATGGTGCGGCGCTGCCCGGTGAATGGGATAACGCTTATCTGTCTTTACGGGACCTTTGCCGTCGATGGCATCGCCGGTGACGTTTAACAGCCGTCCCAGCGTATTGGGACCTACCGGCATACTGATCGGACCATCGGTATCAGTTACGGTAGTGCCCCGGGTCAACCCTTCGGTGGAGTCCATGGCCACTGTACGGACCTTGTTGTCGCCCAGATGCAGGGCTACTTCCAACACCAGGCGCCCATCGTCGCCGCGGTCGATTTCAAGGGCGTTGTATATCTCCGGCAAGTCACTGTCTTCAAAAGTCACATCAATTACCGCGCCCATTATCTGGGAAATCTTACCAGCCTTCATTTACTCTCCTTGATAAATCAAACTATTAAACCGCAAAGGCGCAAAGGGAGCAAGACATCATGAACGCACAACACGCTTAATCCCTTCCCTGAGAACCCGGACGTTGAAATTGATCAGTAATGCCAAAAACAGTCTCGTTGCCTTTAAATAGGATAATACCTGTGCCATATGGATAGCGCCGAGATTGTCGACCGCCTTTAATTCAATAATAAGTCTGTTTCCCACAACCAGGTCCAAGCGACTCGTTCCAATCTGCCTCCCTTTATAGGGGATCTTCATTTCAAACTGCCGTTTAAAAGATATATTCCGCTGTTCAAGTTCAATACATAAGGCTTCTTCATACACAGTCTCTAAGAATCCTGGACCCAGCACTTTGTGAACTTCAATTGCTGCCCCAATGACACCATGTGCCAGCCGTTCAATTTCTTCTTCCGGCCCTTTAGTAGTCTTTGTACCCTTTGCGTCTTTGTGGTTCAATAATCTTTTGACGTCATGCGTGTCACCCCAACGCTTAGGATGCCGCTCGCAAGGCCTCGGCCCCGCCCACAATATCCAGAATTTCCTTGGTAATGCTGGCCTGTCGCGCTTTGTTGTATTCCAGCTGCAAACTTTCGATCACATCACCGGCGTTGTTGGTGGCCGCTTCCATGGCGGTCATTCGGGCCGCCTGCTCGGAGGCATAGGACTCCAGCAGATAGCGCCACACCTGGATGTTCAGATGGCGCGGCACCAGACTTTCAACAACCGCCTCCATGGAGGGCTCGAACAGCACCTCGGCGGTCTCAATATTATCGCCCGCCTCAACGGCCAGTGGCAGCAGCTTTTCAAGCTTCACGTCCTGCCTGATCACGTTAACAAATTCGTTAAACACCACCAGCACCTGGTCGACTGAGCCGCCCACGTAACTGGACACGACCTCACGGCCGAACTGCATGGCGTGCTGGAAATCCAGCGCCGACCAGAAATCCACATGCTCGGCCACCACATTATAACCGCGCCGGACAAAATGGTCTCGGCCTTTCTTGCCAATGCAGATGATATCCACAGTATCACGGCCCAACTCGTCTATCGTGGCCTGAGCCCGGCGAATCAGATTGGAGTTAAAACCGGCGGCCATGCCCCGGTCCGACGTGACAGCCACCACCAGGCTGCGGCCGACCTCTTCAGAAATTCGCAGTACAGGCAGTGTCTGCCGGTCAATTTGCGGCAGTAATGTATGGAGCACATTGCGCACCCGGTTGGCGTAGGGCCGGGCCTGGAGCATATTGTTCTGGGCACGGCGCAGCTTGGCGGCCGCCACCATTTTCATGGCCTTGGTCACCTGCTCGATGCTTTTGACCGAACTTATCCGCCGCCGTATGTCTTTCAGACTGGCCACAATAAACCTACGCCGCGAAGGTCTTCATAAATGCCTCGATGGCGGTTTTCAAACCAGCAGCCGTATCATCGTCCAAACCACCTGTTTTGGTAATGGTTTCCAGGTGCTTTTTGGCATTCACCCGCAGGTATTCCAAACACTCGCCTTCGAATTTCTTTACTTTGTCCAGGGACAGATCATCGAGGTAGCCTTCGGTGGCCGTGAAGATGGCGGCTACCTGCTCCTCCACCGGCATGGGCTGGAACTGGTTCTGCTTCAGTACCTCGCGCAGGCGCTCCCCACGGGTGAGCTGCATCTGGGTGGCCTTATCCAGGTCGGAACCGAACTTGGCAAAGGCTTCCAGTTCGCGGAACTGTGCCAACTCCAGGCGCAATGATCCGGCCACCTTACGCATGGCCTTCACCTGGGCGTTACCACCTACCCGCGACACCGATATGCCCGGATTGATAGCCGGCCGGATGCCTGAATTGAACAGGCTCGTCTCCAGGAAGATCTGACCGTCGGTAATGGAAATGACATTGGTAGGGATATAGGCCGATACGTCACCTGCCTGGGTTTCGATTACCGGCAGTGCGGTCAGTGATCCGCCGCCCTGTTCGTCACTCATCTTGGCCGCCCTTTCCAACAGGCGGCTGTGCAGGTAGAAGATATCGCCGGGGTAGGCCTCACGCCCTGGCGGACGCCGCAGTAGCAAGGACATCTGCCGGTAGGCCGTGGCGTGCTTGCTCAAATCATCATAGATCACCAGAGCGTGCTGCCTGTTGTCACGGAAATACTCACCGATGGTTGCGCCGGAGTAGGGGGCGATGAACTGCAAAGGCGCCGGCTCCGATGCACTGGCCGAGACCACGACGGTATACTCCATGGCGCCGGCCTGTTCCAGCTCAGCCACGGCGTTTGCCACGGTGGAAGCCTTCTGACCGATGGCTACGTAAATACAGTAAACCGGCTGATCCGTATCGTGGGTGCCCTTCTGATTGATGATCGTATCCAGTGCAATGGCTGTCTTGCCGGTCTGCCGGTCCCCGATGATCAATTCCCTTTGCCCACGGCCGATGGGGGTCATGCTGTCGATGGCTTTCAATCCGGTCTGGAGCGGCTCCTTAACCGGCTGACGGGCCAACACACCGGGAGCCTTGCGCTCCACCGCCGCCGTTATTTCGGCCTTGATATCGCCACGGCCATCTATGGGATGCCCCAAGGGATTCACCACCCGGCCCAGCATGCCCTTGCCAACGCCAATTTCAACCACGTTACCGGTGCGGCGGGCCAGATCGCCCTCCCCGACCAGATAGCTCTCGCCAAACAGCACCAGGCCGACGTTCTCTTCCTCCAGGTTCAGGGCCATGCCAAAGACCTTATTGGGCAGCTCGATCAGCTCACCGGCCATAACGTTGTCTAATCCATGCACCCGGGCTACGCCGTCGCCCACCATGATAACCTCGCCAACTTCGGCTACATCCAACTCAACGCTATAAGCGTCCAGTTGCTCTTTCAGCAATTCACTAATTTTTGCAGTATCGAATTCAACACTCATTCAGTATTTACTCCACACACGTACAGCGTGCCTCGTTGATTAACGTAAGAACCTATAGCAACTCCGAACTGATCTGCTCCAACCTGCGGGCAATGCTGCCGTCTATCAGTGTATTTCCCAAGCGCAGTTTCAGACCGCCAATCAGGCCTTCATCTACAATCCCACTGGCCCGCACCGGCTTTCTCAGGTGGTCACTGATCTTGTCCGCCATCTCACTTAGCTCACTGTCTGACAATTCAGCCACTGAGTAAACGGTCAACTCTTCCCTTAAATCAGACGCTCGCCCCTGCTGTTCCAGGATACGCGCGACGAATGGCAGTTCACCACCCAGCCGCTGCTCCAGAAGTGCCCTGAGAGATTCCAGTTCGAGGTCCCCCAGCTGATCACCCAGGACTTTTTTAATGGCTTTCATTTTATCATCCACGGAAATGCGCCGGGTAATGAGCAGATGCCGGAAAGCTCTATTCCTCCTGAATAGCACGGCCAGAGCCGAAAATCTCTCAATAAATACTTCTTCGGCGTCCATCATTTCCGCGACGGCGAAAACGGCCTTGGCAAAGCGGCGCCCCTGGTTGGAAATGGCCATCAGGCCTTGCCTATCCCCCGGAGGCTCTCATCGGCCAGTTTGCGGTTGTCGTCCGTAGTTAGGTTACGTTCAATCACTTTGCTGGCAACATCCAGGGATAGATTGACCACATTTATGCGAATCTCCCTGAGCGCTTTTTCCCGGTCGGCGGCAATCTGTTCCTGCGCTTTTGAAAGCAGATTATAGGCCTTCTTCCGGGCTGATTCTTCCAGCTCGACCCGCAGCTTCTCCGCGGACATTCGAGCATCGGCGATTACCTGCTGCGCTTCCTGACGACTGACCTGCAACTGCTCTTCGTATCTTGCGGTCAGCTGTCCCGCTTCTATGCGTGCCTTCTCCGCCGAAACCAGGGCTTCCCGAATCCGCGCCTCACGACCTTCCAAAGCCAGCAGCATCGGACGCCAGGCCTTCCAGCCCAGGATGCCAAGAACGATAAAAAATGTGGTCCAGGTCCAGAATATGAGACCGGGATCGAATTTTACCAGCTGTTCCATATTCGCTCCAGTTTAGCTCTCAGCAAAAACCACTCCCGCCGCTGCTACTTAAGGGCGATCAGCAGACATACAACCAGTGCGATGATGGCCACTCCTTCCAGAAGGAACAGGGGCAGATTCACCGCAGCCCGGATGTCACTGGCTGCTTCCGGCTGGCGGGCCGTGCTTTCGGCGGCGGCGGTGGCGAAACGGCCGATGCCAAGGGCAGCGCCAATGACGATCATACCTGCTCCGATGGCGGCGCCCAGGTAAGCAAAAGCGTTGGAAGCGCCTTCGGCGCCCAGCGCGGTTGAAACGGTCATCCCTAACAAGGTGACCACAAACATAACAGGACGGTTGTTATACGGTATATTCATTGCCATGTTTGCCTTTCTATTTTAGAGTTATGATTTGAAGTTGAGTAAACTGTCAGTGCTCAGGATTAATGGCGCCACCTATGAATACTGCTGACAACAGACTGAATACATAGGCCTGCACCAGGGCCACCACTATCTCCAGAAATGAGATACCTACATTAAGGGTAACCGACCCGATTCCCACCCAGGCGTTGGCCATGATAAAGATGGGCGCCAGGATCGCCAGCATGGCAATGTGACCTGCGGTCATGTTGGCAGCCAACCGCATGGTCAGGGCAAAGGGACGCACGAACATTCCCAGGATTTCAATGGGGATGAGAATGAACAATACCGGCCAGGCGATGCCATGGGGCGCCATATTTTTCCAGTGACCCACGACCCCGTGCACCATGCTGCCGGCAACGATGATGGACATAAAAGTGATCGTAGCCAGTGCCGCTGTGACGTTCAGGTTACTGGTGGCCGTACCGCCTCCCGGTATCAGGTCAAAAAATGGAACCATCCCCAGAAGGTTGGCCGTTACGATGAGGGTAAAAAAGGCCAATATGAGCGGCGTCCACCTGATGGCGTGCTCCCGGCCGACATTGGGCACTACCATCTGGTTATGGACAAAATCCACAATAAACTCCAGGAAATTGGTGAAGCCCGATGGGATCGGATTTTCCTCCCGGCGATACCTTCTGGTACCCAGTAAAAATGCTGTCATCACCAGGGCGCCGGCCAGCCAGATCATAATCACGTGCTTGGTAATGGAGATGTCCATTCCGAACAGCTGCAATGGTACCAGTACGTCGCTGTTCGAGACGTGGTGGATGATTATCGAGCCGATGTCTTCGCTATGTCCCTCAGTCGCCAAACTATCAATCCTTCTCTAAGAAGTATAGGCTTTAGGAGTCGACACCAGGTAACGCTGGTAATAGTGCGCTTCATACAGGTGCCAGGCCAAAAAATTTATCAGCAGCGACGCAATGAACGGAGCGCTCGGCAAATTGGTCAACAGCAGGATGATGGTCACCCAACTTCCGATCAATACTATTTTGGCCAGAAAATTGATCAGATTGAATTTCTCGAATTCCACGATCAACAGCCCTGGTTGTATGACCTTATTCCATACTATCAGGCTGCTGATTGAGACCACTGCCGGCAGCGCTCCACCTGCTAATACAGCTACCGCCAGCCCCATCCCCGAAATAACCCAGCCACCTAATATTGCCAAGAGGAGCGCACCTCCCAGAGAAATTGTTCCTATTGGAATCCTAATCATCATTTTCCCCGCTGAACATGGCTTTCCACAGGTCGTACAACCCAACTGCTGCTCCTAATAGCAGTCCGGTTAAAAGCAGATACGGTTCCGTGGCAAATTTTTTATCCAGGAAGTAGCCGACTAATGCCAAACCCAGCAGAGCGCCAGTCAGGGTTTGTGTCGCTGCCAGAAGATTCCTGCCCTGTCGCGCCATCCGCACCAACTCTATATCAGGTGTGGCTATGGTTGGACCAACAGTCAATACCAATAAGTAAGGATTCAGCCGGCATCCTTGTCCACAGACGAACTGGCGGATTCACCGGCGTGCCCATCACTCGTTGATTTGTCTTTGTCTGCATGAACCACCGGCTCGATTTTGGCCGTTTTCATTTTACACTTGCCAGTGAATTGGGCGCCTTCTTCAATCACCAGCATGTTAACCCGTACTTCCCCAATAACCTTGGAGGAACTACCCAGCGTCGCCCGGCCTTTAATGGTCAGGTTGCCTTCGAGCACGCCATCAATAACCGCCTCCCGGGCTACAATGGAACCCTTGATCAGGGAACCTTTGGCCGATCTAACCGTGCCATCCGAACGGATATCACCAATAACACTGCCGTAAACCAATACCGATCCCTTCACATCCAGATTGCCCTGAAGATCCGTATTGGGACCTACAATGGTGTTGGTTTGACTATTAACGTCTGTAGTCATCTCTATCTACCGATACATCCTGTTTTCTATAAAGATCAATAAGTTCCCGCGGGTCCAGCGACCGGGAGTTTTTCCAGATTTCAAAATGCAGGTGTGGCCCCTGGCTGATCCCCGTGTTGCCCACCAGCGCTATCGGGTCACCCCGGTCTACCTGCTGACGGGTCTTGACCAGATTCTGCTGGTTGTGACCGTAGACGGTAAAATAGCCGTCCCCATGGGTTAGTATAATCATATAGCCCAGATCCTCTGTCCACTGTGAAAAAACGACCATGCCAGAGGCAGCGGCGGCAATGATTTCTCCTTCGGGAGCTGCAATATCAATACCGACGTGCTGATTCCGGACATTGGGCGCAGGCTTCACCAATCCACGGGTAACAAATCCATCCACCGGAGCCAGTGAGGGTACATTTTCCAGAAAATTGATATAAATGTTATCAATGCTGATGCCTCCGGCGCGGCTACTCAGGACACTTGAGGAATCGGGGTCCGTGTTCAAGGCTGCCGCCAGTTCCAAATCTCTTAGCAGATTCGCGCTCACCAGGCCGTAGCGGTTGGCATTCATGACGACGCGCCGCACGTTATCCCGATAGGTCCGGAGCTGCTCCTTTTCTTTCCATAACCGCTGATAGTCCGAGAGTACCGGCGCCGTCAAGGTCAAACCTGTCACCAATCCTATAATAAGCAGTGACAATACAAAAACGGCAGCCATGAGCAGCCCGGCTTTGAGCAAATAGCTGCGTGTCCAACCGCCTTCATCTGACATGATGATGAACTGATACTGTCTCCGCCAGATATTTCTCAAATAACCCATGAGTTTAGCCAGCGTTGAAATCGAGTGTCAACGAAAATGCCATCGGCTCAACTGCTGTTCATCCCGTTACTGATCGCCAAGTATCAGATCGAGGATTCGCTCAAGATCGTCTTGCGAGTAATATGATACCTCGATAACCCCCACATCACCACCCTTGTCCTTAACCCGTACCTTCGTGCCCAGGCGGCCCAACAGTTCCATCTCCACGTGGTTCAGGAAGGCCGGCCTGGCGGGCTTTTCGGCCTCAGATTTGGCCTTGCCGACCGCAGTACCTGGCTTGCGCACACGAGAAATATCCTGAACCGCCGCTTCCGTCTGCCTGACGGATAGACCTTGTTCCACAATTTTTTTCCAAAGACCCTGCATCAGAGCCGTCTGCGGCAGTCCCAGCAACGCCCTGGCATGACCCATGGTAATTTCAGTATCAATCAAACTGCCTTTGATCTCGT
>DAOWIJ010000237.1 GCA_030640955.1 Fidelibacterota bacterium | reverse complement strand
CTATCTGCTGCGGCATCCCGATCCTGAGGGATGCGGTTGGATTGCCAAGGTCCTGAAAGTTGATATATTTTTCGGTCTGCTGGCCGTGTACCTGTCGAGATTTGATCTCTAGCGTTTAATGAACCAGTTTATTCATCTGCACAACCACACCGATTTCTCACTACTGGACGGCGCCCAGTCGGTGCAAAGCCTGGTGGATACCATCGACGACCTGAAAATGGACACGGTAGGTATCACGGAGCACGGCAACCTTTTCAGCATGCTCCCGTTCTACAAGGCGGCCCGAGCGGCGGGTGTGAAGCCGATTCTGGGCTGCGAGATTTACGTGGCCAAGGGCTCCCTCACCGACAAACAGTCCACCCGTCAATCCGGCTGGGGCAACAATCACCTGGTGCTGCTGGCGAAAAATGCCACCGGCCTGCACAATCTGATAAAACTGGTCTCCATCGGCTACCTGGACGGTTTTTACTATCGCCCCCGTGTCGACAAGGACCTGCTGCGTCAGTACAGCGAGGGCCTGATCTGCACCTCCGCCTGCCTGAAGGGAGAGGTGCAGCAAGCGGGCGTGTCCAGCGGCCTGGAGGGGGCCAAAGCAGTCGCCCTGGAATACGCCGAGATTTTCCCCGGCAATTTCTACCTGGAGCTGCAGCGGCACCAGATACCCGAAGAGGACATCGCCTGCGAGATTAATATCAGGTTGGCCCGGGAGCTCGATCTGCCCCTGGTGGCCACCAACGACTGCCACTACGCCCGGCAGGAGCACTGGGAGGCCCACGACATCATGTTCTGCCTGGGTACCGGCAAGGATCGGGACGACCCCGACCGCCAGCGCTACGCCACTCCGGAATTCTATTTCAAAACTGCCGATCAAATGTATGAGCTGTTCAGCGATGTGCCGGTGGCCCTGGAAAACACATTGGCCATCGCCGAGCAGTGCGATGTCGAGATAGAGCTGGGCAAGCTGCACCTGCCCAACTTTCCCATACCGGCCGATTCAGGCACCTCGGACCCGGACGAATACCTGCGCCAAGTGACGGAACGCGGCCTGAAATCCCGCTACGCGGTGACCCCGGAAGTCCGGCAGCGCCTGGATCATGAGTTGGGCGTAATCAGGAAAATGGGTTATGCCGGTTATTTCCTCATCGTCATGGATTTTATCCGCTATGCCCACAGCAAACAGATACCGGTGGGTCCGGGCCGGGGCAGCGCCGCCGGATCGCTTGTAGCTTACAGCCTGGGCATCACTGACGTTGATCCTTTGCAATACAACCTGCTGTTCGAGCGCTTCCTTAATCCTGAGCGTGTTTCCATGCCCGACATCGATATTGACTTCTGCCAGGAGCGCCGGGGCGAGGTGATCGACTATGTGAAAGAGCTCTACGGCGAGGAGGCGGTTTGCCAGATAATCACCTTCGGCAAGCTTAAGGCCAAGTCGGTGGTACGCGATGTGGCCCGGGTCCTCGGTATGAGCTACGGCGAGGCCGACCGTATCGCCAAGCTCATCCCGGATGGTCCCAAGGTTACCATCGAGAAGGCCATGGCGGAAAACCCCGAACTTGTTAAGGCCGAATCGGTTGATGACAGGCATCGGGAGCTGTTTCAGTTCAGCCGGGTGCTGGAAGGCATGAACCGCCATGCTTCCACCCATGCGGCAGGGGTAGTTATTGCGCCGGGCGAGCTGACCGATTATGTTCCCCTCTATAAGCATGCCAAAACGGGTGACATCACTACCCAGGTGGATATGGGCGGCCTGGAAGAGATGGGCCTGCTCAAGATGGACTTTCTTGGTCTGCGCACTCTGACGGTTATCGACCACACCGCCAAAATGGTTCGTGCCAAGGGGATCGCTATCGACATCGAAAAGCTGCCCCTGGATGATGCCGCCGCATATGAGCTGTTTGCCAAGGGGCAGACCATCGGCATCTTCCAGTTTGAGTCCAGCGGTATGCGCGAATTCCTCACCAAGCTGAAGCCTACCATACTTGAAGACCTGATCGCCATGAACGCCCTCTACCGGCCCGGGCCGATGGCCTTTATCGATGATTTCATCGACCGCAAGCATGGCCGCAAACATATCACGTACCTGCACAAGTCCCTGGAGCCGCTCCTGAAAGAGACTTACGGTATTATCGTCTACCAGGAGCAGGTCATGCAGATCGCCAATGTTGTCGCCGGATTTTCCCTGGCGGACGCCGATCTCATGCGCCGGGCCATGGGCAAGAAAAAAGCGCGGGAGATGGAACGCCTGGAAGGTGTTTTTATTGATGGGGCGGTGAAGAACGACATTCCACGGGAAATTGCCAAAGAGATTTACGATCTTATCGCCCGTTTCGCCGAGTACGGCTTTAACAAGAGCCATTCCACGGCCTATGCGCTGGTGGCCTATCAGACAGCTTATCTGAAGGCCCACCACCCGGCGGAATTCATGGCCGCCAACCTGTCATCTGAGATGAGCAATACCACCCGTATGACCACGCTGCTGGCCGAGGCCCGCGACATGGGCCTTGAGGTCCTGCCACCTGACGTGAATTATTCCAGTCACAACTTTCGTGTGGAGTCTGAAGGGCATATCAGGTTTGGCCTGAACGCCATCAAACATGTGGGCCAGAAAGCCGCCGAACATATTCGCGAGCAGCGGCAGGCATCCGATGAATGGCGCACGTTGGCCGATTTCCTGGCTGCTGTCGATCCACAGATAGTTAATCGAAAGGCCGTAGAATGCCTAATCAGGTCCGGGGCCTGCGACAGCTTGGAAGGCAGCCGCTCGCAAAAGTTTGCCATGCTGGAAGATACTTTGAAATATGCGCAAGGCATACAGGCCGGGCTGGCAAGCCAACAGGAAAACCTCTTTGGCGGCGGCAATGATGCCGTTACCGCGCCGCCGGCGCTGCCCCAGGTCCCGCCCTGGTCCGACGAAGCCCGCCTTGAAGCGGAAAAAGAACTTATCGGCTACTATCTTACCGGACACCCTTTGCAGGCCTTTCAGGATGACCTGCGTGAGTTTTCAAACTACAATAATCTGGACCCGACGGCAGCTTTGAAGCTGGAACAGCTCAAAGTGGGTGGTATCATTGGCCAGCTCAAGAACCACCACACCCGCAAGGGCTTGCCCATGGCCTTTTTCACCTTGGAGGGCCAGACCACTAGCATAGAGGTGGTTGTTTTCTCGGACCTGTACACCAAGGTGCAGCAATACCTGGTTGAGGACGCCAAGGTATTTGTGCTGGGAAAACCAACGTCCGGTGGCGCTCCGGGCAGTTCGCCTTCCAATGGCGATGAGGAGAGCAGCGTTGTGGAGATAAAAATCCTGGCGGAAGACATTTTGCCCCTGGAGGACATCCGGAAACGACTGGCGAAGAAGATCAATGTCCGGCTGAACCTGCCCAATCTGGAGGGCGACCTGATCAAGCGGCTGCACTCCCTGGCGTACGCCAACCGGGGTCCCTGTGAGTTCTGGCTGCACGTGATCGACGACCCTGACGATACCAGCCAGGTTCACCGTATCCGGTCGGCCGATCTGAAGGCCTCGGCCACGCCGGTATTTCTGGAGCAGCTGCGGGAGCTGGTGGGCCCCCAAAACGTGTGGATATCCACCAGGTGATCGCCGTCCTCCAGCGGGTAGCGCAAGCCGGTGTGACCGTGGAGGGGCGTGTTGTCGGTGAAATCGGCCCCGGCCTGCTGATATTATTAGGCGTTTTTTCAGATGATACTGAGGAAGATAGCATTTTTCTCGTGGAGAAGTCCCTTGGTATGCGTATCTTTGCCGATGACCAGGGCAAAATGAATCTGTCTTTGCAGGACATTGGCGGCAGCGTTCTGGTGGTGAGCCAGTTTACCCTGGCCGGTGACTGGCGCAAGGGACGGCGGCCCAGTTTTGTCAAGGCGGCCGCACCCGAAAAAGGCCGGGCATTATACGAGCATTTTGTGAGTAATATCCAGCGGCGCAAGGTACCCGTGCAAACCGGTGAATTCGGGGCCATGATGAAAGTGAGCCTCATCAATGACGGCCCGGTAACATTTGTCCTCGATAGCAGGCTGAGGTAATGGATAAAAAGATTCGCATCGTGATGGCTAAGCCCGGTCTGGATGGCCACGACCGGGGCATCAAGATATTGGCCCGGGCTTTCCGTGATGCCGGCATGGAAGTGATCTATCTGGGCCTGCGGCAAACACCGGAAATGATCGTATCGGCCGCCCTGCAGGAAGATGCCGACGTGATCGCCCTCTCAATATTATCCGGCGCACACATGACCATTTTTCCCGAAGTCCTCCGGTTGATGAAAGAGTCCGAGCTGGATGATGTTCTGGTAACTGGCGGGGGTATCATTCCAAAGAAGGATATGGAGGAGCTGCGGGAACAAGGCGTGGGCCGTTTATTTGGCCCCGGCACTCCGCTATCCGAGATTCTCGAGTATATTACCAGCTGGTCTGCCGAGACGGATAGGGGCCATTAATGGCTACCAAAGCCGCCAAAGCCAACCTTGATCAACTGCGTGAGCGGCGCGCGGAAGCTCTCCTGGGTGGCGGCGCCAAGAAGCAGGAACAGCAACACGCCAAAGGCAAGCTCACCGCACGTGAACGCCTGGATCTGTTTCTGGACGCCGGCTCCTTCACCGAGATGGACATGTTTGTGCGCCACCGCTCGCATGACTTCGATATGGAAAACAACCGCCCCTTAGGCGACGGTGTGATAACCGGGTATGGAACCGTCGGGGGACGAAAGGTATTCGTATTCGCCCACGATTTCACAGTCTTTGGTGGGTCGCTATCCGAGACTTTTTCGGAAAAGATCTGCAAGGTCATG